>JAFDJF010000122.1 GCA_019307645.1 Deltaproteobacteria bacterium | reverse complement strand
GGAAATGGGATAGCCGGGTTGTTTAAGAAATATTACAGAAGTCTTGTGACCTTGCGACCATAAGTAAGAAGACAAAATACGAATTCCAGACGCATTGAAGTCATTAACGGAAATGAAAAGTATATTTGCCATTTTTGATAAACCTATTGTGATTAATGATTATTTCCCCTGATTTTATAAAGCGTCGAATCCTGGGTTTACCCTAACGTTGCATAAAATTTGAGTTCAAAACGCTCTAGATTAGGCCAGTAAGGGATGTTTGGCTATTTTTAAGGGTGAAGGCGTATTGAACATACGGTGAAGTCTTAAAAATGGACAACATTTCTTAATGGCCTGATACAGAGCGAGCGAAACGCTTTTGGACCAAAGATTTATGCAACGTTAGGGTAAACATAATTGAAAGCAAGGCTGATTGATTGCTTGAAAAATCATAGCTGAAAACCCGTAGTTTTTTAAACCCAGGCAAGATAATTCGCATGGGTCATAATTTACTCCAGAGTCACCAGTAACGATCTTTGCGTGATCATTTCAAAAGCGAAGAGAATACGGGGAAAAAGACGGGCGGATAAAGGTGGATAATTGATCCGGGTCATCATGTCTTCATGATCCCGTGAAGAAGGATGTCCATGATCTCTTTGCTTAAGACATCTTTCTGGGATTCATCAAAATTCCATCTGGAAGTATATCGATGGGTCGCCTCTTCAATTCCGTAAAGCATAACTGCCAACGCGGTTTTGTTAAAATTTCGGACAAGCCCCTTGTCTATTCCTTTTTTGATGGCTTCCTCGAATGCCTGAATCTTAAGTTGTATGACTTCATCCATTTTGTCGGCAAATTCGTCAGGATTATTTATGGCTGCTGCATGGAGCTGGTCCATCATATCGCGAAACAGGGTCCCGCTTTCTCTGTATACTTTTGGGGCAATATCAAAGAAATCAAAGATATCGTCGTCATCTGAAATATCTTCCACTTTTGCCCAAATATCTTCAGATGAAATTATTTCATGAATGCACTCGATAAATAACTCCTTCTTGTTGGAAAAACTTTTATAGAATGTGCTGCAGCCGATCTGAGCAGAGGCGACAATTTCAGCAATCGTAACCGATTCATATCCTTTTTTTCGGAAAAGGTTAACAGCGCTCTGCATAATCCTTGATCTGGTGCTCGGTTCATCCTGCGCATGATACCGGTGCTTCCGGGTAATCTCGAGGTCTATCATCGCGGTTATTTCTTTTATCTTGTTTAACGATATCTTTCCTTCTTTTTGAATTTTTTTAATGAGTTTAAGTCTGTCAAGGTGTTTGAGGGTGTAGTATGCGCGGGTTGCCCCTGTTTTTATGGGTTTGGGGATCAGCTTTTCTCTAAGATAGAATTTTATTGTTGAGGCAGGAATGCTGGAAAGTTTTGTGAGATCGGAAATGGTCATGTTTTCATCTGTTTTGTTCATTCGCAGTGCCTCTTTTAATGCTATCCAACTCTGAGTTGATTCACTATCTAATCGGGTATCCCTCGATGAGATTGGTTTCTCCTTTCATGGGCTGCAAATCTCTCGGAATTTCCAACTTAGAAAACTGTGCCAAATCAATATATAGTCAAAAAAATCCGTATGTCAAGAAAATACTGAGCTATTTCAGATTTTCTTATCTATTTTATCATACACCGAATAAAATATTGGTTGACAATCGGGAGTAAGTTGCTATATCTAATGGAATGAGAATTCCGGATGTGGAATTAAATTTCCATAAAGGGAATGATCATTCTGGACAAGCAGAAACGCTATCGAAATGACAGTGTCTAACATTCTTAAATGGAGGTTCAGAAATGTTCACAAAAAAAATTTTTGTATTTACAGTATGCGCCACATTTATATTGACCGGTATTGCCTATGGAGAAATGAGCGGGCTGGAAATCATGAAAAAGGTCGATGACCGGGATGACGGAGACACGCGAAAGTCGACCGCTGAGATGATACTTGTCAGTAAAAGCGGAAAACAGCGGGTTCGGGAAACCGTCTCTATATCGAAAGACGTTCCTGAAGGAACGAAATCCATATCCACCTTTCTCAAACCGGCTGATGTGGCCGGAACGTCGTTTCTCCAATACACCTATGATGAAATCGGCAAAGACGATGACCAGTGGCTTTATTTGCCGAGCCTGAAAAAAGTGAGGCGGATCACCTCTTCCAGTAAAGGCGACTATTTTATGGGAACCGAATTCACCTATGACGACATGGGCGACCGTAAACCCGAGGAAGACAACCATAAAATGCTGGGTACCGAGACGGTCAACGGCAGGGAGTGTTATAAGGTTCTTTCGACCCCGAAAGAAGAAGACTATATGTACGCTAAAAAAATCGCTTGGATAGATAAGTCCACCTATCTTCCTCTAAAAGTTGATTTTTATGATGAAGATGAAGAATTGTTAAAGGTCATGACCACCAGTGACCCTGAAATGGTCGACAATATCTGGGTGACTAAAGAGATTGAGATGAAAAATGTACAGAAAGGACGTGCGACGCTCATCAAGACCAAGGACATACAATTCAACGTGCCGGTCAAGGACAACATGTTTTCAAAGCGGATGCTGAAAAAAGGGATTAAAGAGTAGACTCGCTAAGGGCTTGCGGGAATGACAGAACTGTGGACTGTGTACATGAGAATATTATCGTTTTTTATTATCAGTCTCATATGTGTTTGCCTGATCAGGGTACAGGCGGCGGCATGGGAGGGGCTTGATATCAGTGGGTATGTCAGTCAGCATACATTATATCGAGTGGTTGACTCAGATGACCCGGACGATGAAGATCTGATGAAGGTTGAGGAAAAGCTCATGATTGAACTTGAGCAGTCTTTCAATCTGGCGGAATTTTACGTGTCCGGTGAGGCCATATACGACCCCAAGGCCTACAGGGACTGGGTGGAGGATGATTTTTCTGATAGGTATAGCCGCACTTTTTACAGGCTGAAGGAGGCTTATGTAGACCTGGGTTTCGAGAATTTTGATCTGCGGCTGGGAAACCAGGTGGTTGTCTGGGGAAAATCCGATGGAATGCCCATTACCGATGTGATTACACCGATCGATTTGAGCGAATTTGTTATCCCTGAATTTGAGGATCAGCGGTTGGGGATTCCGGCAGCCAAACTGAGCTATTATTTTGGGGATTTTACATTTGAAGGGGTAGTGTTCCCGTGGTTTTACGAAAGCAATATCCCTGATGACGGTAACTGGAAAATGCAGCCGGATTACGATGAATTTGAGGCAGCTACCGCACTGGGTTTTTACAAGGAGTACGGCACGTTCGTGGGTGGCATACGCATCGTTGAAGAAAAACCGGACAGCGGGTGGGATGAGGTAGAGTTTGGCATTCGGCTCTCGGGAATGGTGGCAAACAGCGATGTGGCCCTGATTTACTTTCACGGATGGGAGGACACGCCTTCCATAAGCGGACCGACTGAAGTCATCGGACTGGGTCCGTCGACACCGTTTATTGTGAGCAGAATAGATTATGCCAGGATGGACATGGTAGGTCTGAACTTTACCAGGCCGTTGTCGAAATTTATTCTGCGAGGTGAATTTGCATACCTTATAGACAAACGATTTAACTCTCGAGATACGGTTACGTTAAACCCGTCTGACGACTTTCTTGCCTGGAAAGCAGCGATTGAGTCAGCAACAACGATGTATGAAAAGGATATGCTCCAATTGATGATTGGTGCTGATTATTCAGGGATAACGAATGTTACACTCAGTCTCCAGTTCGAAGAAAAATTTATTATGAATTTTGACAGTGAGGACGGTTTATTACGCTCCAGCGCCCTTGCGAAGACAGCCTCCGATCTTAATGCGCAAAATGCCCTTGAAAGCCTCATGAAAATCGTTGCGATCCAGGCTTCTGACGAGGGCAGACTGAAAGAGACAGAGGAAAGCATTACGTTTACTGCCACCGGGAGATTTATGCAGGAAACCCTTCAACCGCAGTTGTTGCTCCTGTATAATTTTGATTATGAGGACTACTATCTTAAACTGAGCCTGGGATATAACATATCCGACGCCATTTGGGTCCATGTGGGGTATTACCGTTTCGAAGGAGACGATACAACTGTCTACGGGATGTTTGACGATAACGACAGCGTCTTTTTCAAGCTCAAGTATTCATTCGGTTTTTGAAATCTGGTCCTCAGGGCCAGTCGAAGATCCCGCTATTCGGGGGTCAGAGAGTGATGGCTCTGCCGTGTTGATAGGGACTAATCGATAATAGTGATCTAAAGTGAACTAAAGTGCCTAAAGTGATCTAAAGTTGAGGAGTGCGCTTAACACGCAGACATTTGTAAGAGAAAATAAAATGGATGCTTCGCAAATAGTCAATTGGAATGAACAGTCTGAAATATATCAAAATCGATCGCGAAGCGCACCATAACTTTAGTTCACTTTAGTTCACTTTAGACACTTTAGATCACTTATGAAGACCGTGTGGCCATGTACACCCCTGCGGGGCGAAACCAATGCCGTGCCCTCCCCGAATAGCGGGATCTTCGACAGGCCCCGGATTCTTTACTTTTGTGCGAGCCCTTAGGGTAACCTGTTACGAAAAATGTAGAAACGGAGAATGAATTCAAGGTGAGACATCTTATCAGACCTATCATCAAGCACCCGTACCTGCTTCCAGAGGACAATCCTGTAAGAGTTGCGCAGGAAGCAATGGAAGAGGAATTCGGTGTTGCGGACATGATCATTATCGGATTGGTGACGGATGATATTTTTAATACTGATTTCCTGGAGAAAATAAAAAAAATATCCAAAGTATTAAAAAAAATAAGAATTGAATCCGATCCCTTTGTCGATCCGAATACCGGGGAAATAAGGACAAAAAAGAGAAGATGCATTGAAGACGTCACAAGCCTCTCAACCATTGACTACATAAACGGCACTAAAGAGGGAATGGAAGTCAGCGACCTCATGGAAGAGGTTCCGAAAAACAGGGAAGAAGTAAGCCTCCTGAAGGAAAGGATTCTTTCCTGGGACTTTTACCTGGGCAATGTGGTGTCTAAGGATTTGAAAGCCACTGCCATTTCCATTGAATGTAAAAAGGCCCTATCAAATGAGGAATTGGAAAGGGTGGCCGATGAGGTGAAAAGGACCGTAGGCGAAGCCGAATTTGCTGAAAATGTAGACATCTATATCGCAGGCGGACCGATCGTAGCAGCGGTGGTGACCAACACTGTAATGAAAGACACTGCAAGGATGATTCCCATTGCGTTTGGTGTTGTAATTGCGGTCTTGCTGATTACCATGCGGAGGGTGTCAAGCGTTTTTATGGTATTTGTCACCATTGCCGCCAGCGTGGTATGTACAATGGGTTTGATTGTGGTGTTCGGGTTTCAATTCCGCATGCTCACCTCAGCCATTCCGATTATTCTTGTGGCCATCGGAAGCGCTTATTCCATCCATATCATCAATCACTATTCGGATGAACGCGCAAAAGGTAAGGACGTGGTTGAAGCAGTAGAAAATTCAATTAACACTGTGGGCCCGTCCGTCTTTGCGGCAGCCCTGACAACCATGGCAGGATTCCTTTCCCTCACGGCCTCAGGTCTCACCATGATAAGAGAATTCGGCTTATTTACCGCCATCGGCACAGGCGTGGCGTTTATCGTTTCCGTCGTTTTTGTCCCGGCCGCCCTCCTTATTTTTGATCGGATTTTTGGAAAGCGGAATAAGAAAAACAACCCGGCGGAGGTTAGGCAGCCTGTTGATCTGGTCCCGTTCCTTCAAAATTTGTCCGAGAAAATGACACGACAAAGTAAACCTGTTTTTATCATATCGATATTATTGCTGTGCATTGCTATTATTTTTACATTACAGGTGACTCCGGATTTCTACCCCATAAAAATGTTCAAGAAAGGTTCGGAAATCAGAAAAGCCGATGCCATGCTGTGCGAAAAGTTCGGCGGCACCAATACAGTAGCAGTTATGCTCGAGGCGGATGTGGACGACTATTTTAAGGAGCCGGAAGCCTTGAGGAAACTTGAAAGCCTGAAAAAATACATGGAAAATGACCCTGAAGTAGGCATGGTGGTATCCCTTACAGACATCATCAAGCGGATGAACTATGTCATGAACGAGAACAGAAAGGAATACGATACAGTCCCTGAAACCAAACAACATGTGGCCCAGTATCTATTGTTGCACTCGGATCCTGAAGCCCTTGAGGGAATGGTGACATGGGATTACAGAAAAGCCCGTGTAATCGTGCTGCTGACGGACGGTTCTCACACTACATTGACAAGAATCAACCGGAAAATACATGATTGGGTGAATAAGGAGTTTAAAGGGCCGGAAGTTTCAATAGCCGGGAGGGGACAGATGGGCGTTGCCTTTAATGAGCTGGTTCTCGATGGGCAGATTATCAGTCTCATATTTTCAATACCAACGGTGTTCATTATTGTCGCACTTATCCTGAAATCTTTTGTGGGCGGCATTCTTGCCATCATCCCCTTGTCCATTTCCGTGTTCCTGAATTTCGGTATTCTCGGGCTCACTGGAATAGCGTTTGACGCAAACCTGGCGATTATCTCCTCTATTGCTATCGGTATCGGTGTGGATTACGCCATCCATCTGCTCAATGGTGTAAAGCACGGATACATGACAAAGGGTCCGGAAAATGCCGTACGTGAGGGCATCAGCATTACGGGGAACGCCATCATTTATAATGCCGCATCGGTTGCATTCGGATTTCTTGTACTGACATTTTCGTCCTTTAACGGTTTGATAAAAATGGGAGCATTTAATGCATTTACCATGGTTACTTCATCCGTAGGGACCCTTCTGCTGCTGCCGGTATTGATCAATATCATAAAACCTAAATTCCTGAATCACAATTCGGCCCATCATCTGTCCCCCCTTAAGGGAAAGTGACATTAATATGAAATATCTTATCAAACCCATCATCAATCACCCGTACCTGACCATCTGTCTGATCTTTTTAGTCAGTATATTCCTGGGCTATGAAATAAGAAACCTCAAAGTCGATACCGATCTCACGAAAATGATTCCGGAGGACCATCCCACCAGGATTGCAGAGGATGCAATGAAGGAAGCATTCGGGATTACAGAAATGATACTGGTGGGATTGGTGACGGATAATATTTTCAATGCTGATTTTTTAGCAAAAATAAAGAGCATATCAAAGAAATTGAAAAGAATAAGGATTGACTCCGACCCGTTTCTTGATTCGGATACCGGAGAAATAAGGACAAAAAAGAGAAGATGCATCGAGGATGTCATCAGTCTCTCAACCATTAATTATATAGAAGGCACTGAAGAGGGTATGGAGGTCAGTGACCTCATGGAAAAGGTGCCGGAAAATCCGGAGGGAATGAATCGGTTAAGGGAAAAAATCACTTCATGGGACTTTTATCTGGGTAATCTGGTTTCCGCTGATTTTAAAGCGACGTCGATCGCGGTTGAATACAAAGCCGGTCTTTCATTCGATGAGGTCTCCAGAGTGGTGGAGGCGCTTCGCAGCACAATCGAGCAGGAAGAATTCGGCGAAACCGTGCAAATTTATGTCGCAGGCTCACCGGTTGTAAGTGCGGCAATCGCTGACGATATGATGAATGATTTTTTGCTGATGCTGCCCGCCGTGTTCGTCATTGTCCTTTTGTTTTTACTGTTTGCCATGCGGAGTATATCAAACGTTCTCATGATATTCATTACCATTGTTGTCAGCGTCTTGTGGACAATGGGATTGATCACACTGTTTGGTTTTTCGCTGCAGATGATGACCTCAACCATTCCCGTGACCCTTGTGGCCATTGGGAGTGCATATTCGATCCATATCGTCAATCATTACTCTGATGAGCGGGCCGACGGAAGGGATGCGGCTGAAGCAGTTGAAAACACAATTGCCATCGTGGGGCAGGGCGTCCTGGCCGCAGCCCTGACAACCATGGCCGGATTTCTGTCGCTCATGGCCTCAAGCCTCACTACCGTAAAGGAATTTGGTCTTTTCATGGGACTCGGCACAGGCGTGGCATTTATCGTTTCAGTAGTTTTGGTCCCTGCCATTCTGCTGGTCTTTGATCGCATTTCGAATAGAATTACAGAAAAAACCAAACCAGCCGGTTTTAGATCCGGTATTGATTTGGTCCCTTTGCTTCAGAATATTGCCGAAAAACTGACGCGCAAAAAAAAGATGGTTTTTGTTACAACAGTTTTATTGATTGGAACGGCTGCTTTTTTCTCTGCACAAGTGCATACGGGTTTCAACGCCATAACAATGTTTAAAAAGGACTCGGAAGTCAGGAAGGCCGATGCGTTTTTTTGCGAAAAATTCAGCGGTACCACCACGACGGTTATTGTCCTTGAGGCAGACGAGGACGATTATTTTAAGCAACCGGATATTTTGCGAAAACTTGACGCCTTAAAAGCGTATATGGAAGAGGACCCTGAAGTGGGAATGGTGGCTACCATCGCAGAACCCATCAAGCGCATGAACTACGCCATGAACGAGAACAAAGAAGAATACAACAGCATCCCTGAAACCAGGCAACATGTTGCCCAGTACCTGCTGCTGAACTCCGACCCTGAAGACCTTGAATCTTTAGTGACATCAGATTACAGAAAAGCACGCATTGTGGCCCTTTTAAAGGATGGTTCCAGCGACAATTTAAAGAGGGTCAAGAAAAAGATGTCTGCCTGGCTGGACAGGGAGATTTCAGGTTTGAAGGTTTCATTTACCGGAAGATCCCAGATGTCTCTTGTCGTTAACGACCTTATTATTATGGGACAGGTAAAAAGCCTTATTCTTTCAACCGTGATGGTTTTTGTTATTGCCTCGATTATCCTGCGTTCCGCTCTTGGCGGACTGTTTGCCATAATCCCTTTGGCCATTTCTGTGCTTATGAATTTCGGCATTCTGGGTTCGACCGGATTGCCGCTTGATTCAGGAGCGGCCATGGTTTCAGCTATCGCCATCGGTATTGGTGTAGATTATTCGATTCATCTGCTGAGCAGTGTAAAACACGGATTCATGACCAAAGGCGCTGAAGATGCCGTAAACGAGGGGATTAAGATCACGGGGAATGCGATCATGTTCAATGCCGTATCGGTTGCGTGCGGGTTCCTTGTAATGGTTTTTTCGTCTTTTAATGAAGTGATTAAAATGGGAAGTTTTATCGCCTTTACCATGTTTACGTCTTCAGCAGGAACCATGCTTTTGCTTCCGGTACTGATTAATACAATAAGCCCCAAATTTCTTAAACGGAATGGACACCCGAGACATTCTGACAGAGAAGAGGAACGAGTCGGGAATACAAAAAATGCAGGAACCAGGCCAAAAATGTGAAATGAATACCACCAGTGAACTGGTGGTATCAAGCGTCCACCCTAAAGGGGGTCTCATGCCAACCGCTCTATCAAGTTGAATAATCGAATATCGAATGACAAATGACAAACTACGAATTAAGGAATTGCTTCGCAATCATTATTATTGAAAGAACGCATAACTCTTTTATATTTCCAATTAAATGATGGAGCGAAGCGACCGCCACCCATCGTCAATCGGTATTCGTTGTTCGTTATTCGTCATTCTTAAGTTTGACAAACATCATTTTGATGGCCGAGATTAGAGCCAAACCCGAAATTTCTGGGTTCTCGATACTAATCAGTGTCAGAGCCATTGCTCTTACCACTGGCATTGCCAGTGGCTTATTCCTTGGAGTTATTTTTGCGCGAACCCTTATATGTGGTTTAGGATTCGTCAGAGTTGGGGATGTTCGGGTCAGGATGGGGATTGGGTCTTATAAGGACTTTGTTGATTTTTCTTTGGTCGGCATTTTTAATGATGATTTCCAGGTCCCCAAAGGATATTGTTTCATCTACCTGCGGAATCCTTCCCAGAAGGTGGATTATGAAACCTCCCACAGACTCGAAATCGCCTTCCGGCAGTTCCACTGTGAGATGTTCTTCCAGTTTCTTGACCTCCAGACGGGCGTCAACAAGGAGGGTTTTATCATCCATGACCGTCAGGAGCGGTTGCTCATCGTCATGTTCGTCCATGATTTCCCCAACGATCTCTTCAAGGATGTCCTCAATAGTGATTATACCTGCTGTCCCCCCATATTCATCTGTTACAATGGCAAGATGGGTCTTTTTTTCTTTTAAATCTTTTAATAATTGGCTGACATTCTGAATGGCCGGCACAAAATAGGGTTTCCTGAGAATGTCAGGCGGAATCCCGGATTCAGGGTCTTTGCCCAACAGCCTGAGGAGGTCCTTTGCATGGAGGATTCCTGAGATTTGGTCAATATTTTCGTCGAAAATGGGAATTCTGGTGTGTCCGCAATCGGTGACCAGTTCAATTATTTTTCCCAGTGTGGAGTCTGCCGGAGCAGAGGAGATCTCTGTGCGTGGAATCATGATGGAGTGGGCGTGGATCTCTTTAAGATCAAGCACACCCTGGACCATATCGGATTCTTCATTGGTGATAAGGCCCTTGGCCTGCCCTTCATCCATGAGATCATGGATTTCTTCTGCCAGATTGTTCATGTCGTCCAGATGGGCTTTTTTTCTGATCAGTGATTTGATGAAAGCAAAAATGCCTTGTTCTGAACCATCTTCCAAAGGTATTCTGTCTCCTGTTGGGGCCCCCTAAGGGGAAACTGCCTCTGCAGAAAGGATTTTCAAAAAATTTTACGTTTATCCGCTTTAAATGTCAAGATTTTTGCAGTATCAGGAGATTGGGTGATGTTCGTTGTCCGTTCATGCCATTGATGGTACTCTTAAATATCTCTTGACTGCTAAAGATGAGTGTAATAGAATACTTTGTGCTGACATAGAATTTCAAGCGGGCATAGCTCAGTTGGTAGAGTACAAGCTTCCCAAGCTTGGTGTCGCGGGTTCGAACCCCGTTGCCCGCTCCACTTGTTGGCATGAGACCGAACGTGGCCTGAAACCCTTTTTGAGGTTGACCGTCAGATTTTGGCGCTGGTTTACTTCGAATTGCGGACTTGGCGTAGGCTTTTTATACTCCTTTAGGGATCTTATGTAAAAGGCATTCGACAAATTAGTCTGTAGTTTCGAAGCGGGCATCATGGCCCGCTTTTTTTGTGTTTCGAGAAGGGTGTCTGTTTGCCGGCTCCATAGTGGAAGTAGAAGGTTCTAATACTGAGGGCTCGCTTAAATTGCCGATCGCCCGACGGGTTGTATATGTTTGATACTGCTGATTTTGATATCAAAAAGGTGACCCAGTTGGTTGAGCCTGTGCTTGATGACATGGGCTTTGAACTGGTGGATATTGAATACCTTTCAGAGCATGGCAGATGGGTTCTCAGGGTTTACGCTGATAAGGAGGGCGGAATTACGCTGGATGACTGTGCGAGTGTAAGCAGGCAGATCGGTGACTTGATTGATGTAAAAGATATAATTCCATATGGATATGTCCTGGAGGTTTCATCTCCGGGCCTGAACCGGCCTCTCAAAAAAGAGGATAATTTTCTACGGGCTGTGGGGAAAAAAATCAAGATCAAAATGATCGTCCCCGTGAAGGGTCGCCGTCGCTTTACCGGATATTTGAGGAAGTTCGAGGAAAGCACTATATATATTGAGGTGGAC
>JAFDJF010000121.1 GCA_019307645.1 Deltaproteobacteria bacterium | reverse complement strand
TCACCCATGGGATGTGGATGGGACCGTCGTGGATGGACGGATTCGCCCTTGATATCGGCGACCCGGAGATAATCAAGGAAAGCAGTTACCTCGATGAGCTGGTATGCGAGTTGCGCTGCGGAGACGAGATCGGGTATGGTATGACCGAAGCGACCGTGGTGGGGAAGAATGTCAAATACGGGTTTGAGGGATTTTAGCATCATATGAAGGAGAAACGGAGAACAAAATGATTAAAAAAATAATTTTTTCACTTCTGTGGTTATGCCTGGGCGTCATTTTAGGTGTTACGTTTTTTTATTTCGGCCCTTCGTTTACTTCCCCTATTGTCGAGCAGTATGTGGGCGTTACCGAGGGCGATATTGTTCTTCCATATCCGGCTGAACCGTTTCCAGGGGTTATTGGAAAGACAGAAAGCCGTTCCAAGCAGGCCTTTCCTAAAGATATAAAGGCCCCTGGCAATGCGCCGAATGTACTGCTGATAATGACCGATGACGTTGGTTTTTCAGCGTCAAGTACCTTTGGCGGTCCGGTGCCCACACCCAATCTTGACAAGCTGGCCAGTAACGGTCTGATTTATAACCGTTTTCATTCGACATCCATGTGTTCCCCGACTCGAGCGGCATTAATGACCGGAAGAAACGCGCACATGGTCGGGTCCGGGTTGGTCACTAATATGGCGACGGGTTTTCCAGGCTATAACGCTGAGATTCCCAAGAGTGCAGCAACCATTGGTAGAATCTTCACCGGCAATGGCTTCAATACCGCTTTTTTTGGCAAACATCATAACGTTCCATCCTGGCAGTGTTCTGCGGCAGGCCCCTTTGATCTTTGGCCTACAGGTCTGGGCTTTGAGTATTTTTATGGTTTTCTTGATGGCGATACGGATCAGTTCGGTCCAAAAATGTATCGCGGTATTCAGCCCGTTGAAGATGCAACGCTTGGACAAAAGGACTATATATTGGATCGTGACCTTGCCGATGACGCAATCAAATGGATTCATAACCAGAAGGCGGCGGCACCGGATAAACCCTTTTTCATCTGGTATACCCCTGGAACGGCTCATGCCCCCCACCAGGCGCCAAAACAGTGGATTGACAGATTTAAAGGGAAGTTTGACCAGGGATGGGACCGGTTAAGGGAAGAAACATTTGAACGCCAGCTGGCTTCGGGTTTGATACCGGCTGATACCAAACTGACGAAAAGGCCGGATATTTTACCGGCCTGGGAGTCACTCTCTACAAACCAGAAACGAATCAGCTCGCGATTCATGGAGGTTTTTGCCGCGACGCTGGCCCATCAGGATAATCAGATCGGAAGGCTTTTCGACGAATTGGAAAGAATGGGGATAAAGGATAACACGCTTGTGATTTTTATTCAGGGTGATAATGGTGCCAGTGCAGAAGGTGCTTTACATGGCACCATGAATGAAATAGGCCACCTTGCAAATGGTGTAATGGAGACCGAAGAATGGTTTCTCTCTGCTCTTGATGAGATGGGCGGTCCCCGAAGTTACCAGACTTATCCCATAGGCTGGGCCTGGGCAGTGGACACCCCGTTCCAGTGGACCAAAACCGTAGGCTCCCATTTTGGTGGAACGCGAAACGGCCTGGTGGTCTCATGGCCGAAAGGTATTTCAGCGCGTGGGGAAATTCGATCACAATTCCATCACGTTATCGACATTATGCCCACGTTATTGGAAACGTGTGGTGTACCTGCTCCGGATGTGGTTGATGGAATTCGGCAACAGCGGATAGATGGTATCAGTATGCTGCCTACTTTTAACGATGCCAGTGCCGAAGGCAAACGCACAACCCAGTATTTCGAGTTATTGGGTAACCGCGCCATTTACCACGACGGCTGGATTGCCAATACAACCCCGAAGGTTCCGCCATGGGAAATGAAAGGCCCCGAAGGAAGCCCTCTGGATTATCACTGGGAACTCTACCATCTTGAAAAAGACTTTAGCCAGGCTGTCAATCTTGCAGAGCAATACCCTGACAAGCTGGAAGAACTCCGTAACCTTTGGTGGCAGGAAGCTGAGAGAAACAACGTCCTCCCGCTGGATGACCGAAGAGGCGCAAAGAGAGCCATCAGTCAAAGACTTAGAAAGTATCCCGGCCGCAGAGATAAATATGAATATTGGGGCAAAGGCATTTCTGTCTCGTTACCTCAAGCGGCTCCGCTGGCCATTCGTAATTTTACGATTGATGCCGAAATAACCGTGCCGGATGAAGGCGCCCATGGGGTGCTTCTGGCATCGGGCAGCTGGTTTGGGGGCTGGTGCTTTTATTTTGATAAGGGAAAACCAATCGTTCATCATGCTTTTTCACAACAACCGGCTGATCAGTTTGAAATTGTCTCTGAAACAGTATTACCGCCGGGTGACAACCGCATACGGTTTGCGTTCACATACGATGGAGGCGGTGTCTCTAAAGGCGGTGATATGCAAATACTCCTTAATGACGAAATAATCGCACAAGGCAGGATAGAGCGACAGATAACGGTGACATCAGGTCTCGGAGAAACCTTTGATATCGGTCTAGATACCGGCGTCACAGTTGTTGCAGAAGGGGCCGGCACCGAACAGTTTAATGGAAAAATACATAAGGTAGAAGTAAGACCAGGAAGAATAAAACTACTGCCTTTCTAGAGAAAAACATGAGTAAATGCCTATGCTCTTCAGTCCTAACCCAATTGAGCAAAACCACTCAATTGGAAAGGTGTCAGGTGTCAGGTGTCAGATAATAGGATTAACGAAATTTATTAATTCCAACATAGTCACCATTTAGAGTTTAGCGACTACCCTGCCGATTACCTTGCGGTTGCCAAGATCGGTCAGTGCGCGAGGGATCTCTTCAAAGGGTATTTTTTGTTTTACCAAAGGCCGAATACGACCCTCGGCGTAAAGCTTAAGGAGCTCTTCATGCTCGCGATCCAGGAATTCCTTATCATAAAAGGCGGCAAGGACCCCCACCACTGAGCAGTTTTTGAGCACAATGTCCTGGGTGGGTGCATTCTGCCAAATCCCCCCTGCATAACCGATGGCCAGGAGCCTCCCTTCATTGGCAATGCAGTTCAACGAGCGATAAAACACATCACCCCCCACGGGATCGAATATCACATCAGCACCACGGCCTTCTGTGGTTTTTTGAACCGCTTCAACAAAATCTTCATTATTGTAGTCGACCGCCACATGGGCCCCCAGTTCACGGCATGCCCGGACTTTTTCTGAACCGCCTGCTGTGGCGATCACCCTTGCGCCAAGTGCGCGGCCCACCTGTATGGCGGCTGAACCCGTGCCGCCCGCCCCCCCATGAACAAGAAGAGTCTCACCGGGTGCCAGTTGTCCCCGCCGGGACAAAGCAAGGTATGCCGTCTGGAATTGAATCAGAAATGCAGCCGCATCCTCCTCAGGCATCTCATCCGGGACACGATACACTGCATTATTCTGGGCCAGCGTCTGGTCGGCAAAACCGCCCTGCCCGTTGAAAAAAGTGGTGACTGCCATCACCCGGGAGCCGACAGCCGTGTGAGTGCCCTCGCCTGTGGCGGTCACGACCCCCACGACCTCCTGGCCCGGAGTAAACGGCAGTTGAGGCTGGAAAGGATAGATTCCACGGCACATAAACACATCCGGCAGACCGAGAGACACGGCCGCTACGCGAATGCGAATCTCACCGGGACCCGGCTCCGGCACCTCTTTCTCAACGAGTTGCAGCACCTCTTCCGGTTCGCCATGTTTATTGACCTGCCATGCACGCATAACTTATTCCTTTTGTAAATGTTTGAATAAACTGGATTCCGGCCTTCGCCGGAATGACAGAAAATAGTGTTTTTCTACTTGTTACGGGACCGTCAAACTTCAATGAGCTCCACTTGAACACCATCAGGATCCACCGCATGGGTTACTTTCGCCTGGACTCCCATAACCTCAAACATCCACGGACGCGTCCGGAACTCGAATCCGTGCTTTTTCAGATTTTCTTCCAATTTCTCCAGGTCGGGTACGGAAAAGCAAATTTCTCCAAGACCTGTAGAAGAAAACCCCAGGTGTTCGGGCGGTCTTTCAATTGGCGGGCGGGATTTCCATTCCACCAATTCCACAGGCAAGCTTTCGGCTTCGTCCGAAAGCATCACCATCCTGAGCCTGGCACCGGACTCCATTACAGCCTTGTCCAGATCGGGACCGGATATCCTCTCGTCTATTGTGACTTTCAGACCAAGGGCGTCCCTGTAAAACACCAAAGACCTCTCCATGTCCTTGACCGTTATGCAAAAGTGATTGAAACGCATATTTGGTTCCTCCTTTTCCGGGTTCAAAGGTTCAGGGTTGTGTCCGGTTCATCAAACTTGATTTTTCATTTCATCAATGTCCATGGGATCACCTTTAGACGGGTCCCTTTTAAGGGTGATGGCTTCGTTGGTGCATACGCCTTCGCATACCCCGCAACCCATACATTTTATTTCACTCACAACAGCGGTATCACTACCCTCATCCAGGGTTATGGCATTGAACTGACAGGTATCCACGCAATCCCCACAGCCTATGCATTCCTCGTTTATCTCAGCAACAAATCCTGATGGCGCAAGGATGGGTACGGCACCTTCAAACGTGTTCCAGGCCTGAATCCCGCCACAACAGCATTTGCAGCAATTACATATGGCATTTAACCGATCACCCACTGCTTTTTCAAAATAAGCGGAATGAACAAAACCATGATCATGAGCAATATCCAATATGTGTATGGCCTCATCCTGAGATATCTTGCGGGCCATGGGGTTCTGCTCTGCAATAAAAGAAGCCTGGGGATCACCTACAAAGAGGCAGATCTCCTGGTCTTTTGGAAAACATTGACTCTTCGAATATAAGCGGCAGGTACACGGGGCAGCAGCAATGGAACCGGGATTTTCTATGAGCAACTGCCTGGCGACTTTAAAGGGCATTACTTTATCAGATGGTGTAATATTTATATCATCTTTTAAGGTAAGCAGCTTTCGGGCATGCTCTGTTTTTAATACCTTCGAATGATAAAAGCTGGTATCATAACTCATCGCTGCATCGGCAATGTTCTGGCAAACCATCTGCAGCATTTCCGCGATACCTTCATCTATCTTTTCTTCAGGCGGCTCAGCATCAACACCCTGCATTTTTAGGGAGTAATAGTAAAAATGCTTTGTATACTTCAGGTAGAGGTAGCCGGCCAAAGCCAGACTCTTGTCTTTCAGCGGAAAACTTTCATAAAGTACCTTTGTTACATCGTGGTGCATTGTTTCCCTCCTTTTTTAAGGTTCAGGGGTACATTTTAGGTAACATTTCATTAAAACAAAGACCGATGACTACATCCCAAGTTCGAGAAGCATTCCGATACCGAGCCGCAAGATCTCGTTTGGGCCTTCGTATATCTGGGTGACCTTTGCATCGCGATAGAGCTTCTCTATCAGCGAATCCTTTGAATATCCGTAGCCACCATGGATTTGTAGCGCCTCACTGGCTGTCTTGACGCACGTATCCGAGGCGAACACCTTGGCGGCAAATCCCAGTTTGGTTTCATGTGAATCATGGGTATCCGAGTAATGGGCCGCTTTCCATACCAGGCCCCGGGCCGCTTCTATGTTTATAAACATATCCGCCAGCTTGGCTGCGATCAGCTGGTACTGGATCTGGGGTTTCCCCACAATAATCCGCTGTTTGGCATAGGAAAGGGCCTCCTCGTATGCAGCCCGAGCCAGACCTACGAATAACCCCCCTATGGTGCCGAACGGGTCCAGGGCTGTCTGCCGCGGCCTGAAGCCTATGACTTCCGAATATTTGCTTACAAAATTTTCATCGGGGATTCTCACTTCATCCATAAAAAAGGACGCATTATAGGAAAGCCTCTGGCCCATTTTATGTTCCGGCGGACCGAACTTGAATCCGGGGGTGCCTTCCGGAACTACAAAGCCTGCGTGGGCATCCATGCCGACGTTCTCCATGTCCGTGCGGGCATAGATATAATACCACTTGGTAAGCGGGGTGCCGCCATTGGTGCAAAAATTCTTGTTGCCGTTCAACACCCACTCATTTCCATCCAGGACTGCCGTGGTATCCAAGGCAATGTCATTGGGGAAAAGGATCGGCCAGCTCGGACCCTGATTAGGTTCAGTCATCGCCACAGCCACAAGCCCGCCTTCTTTGCTTTCTGCAAATGGCCGGATAAAATTTTCCAGGTGCTCCTCCGGCGCTGAATTCATCCAAAAAGCCAGGGCCGTCACATGGCCCTCGTAGCTCACGCAAAAACCGGCGTCTGCGGCTGCCAGTTCCTCCCATATTACCACGTGGCTGAGGGCATCCAGGCCCATTCCACCGTATTTTTCCGGGATACAGGATGTGTGGAGGTCCAGCTCAAAGCTTTTTTTGAATAAATCTACAGGAAACGCTTCTGCCGGGTCCTCGATTTTATCCCGCTCCATGGCACTGGGTTTGATCTCTTTTTGTGCGAATTCTCGAAAGGCCTTCTGAAGGGCCTTTTGTTCTGTGTTTAACTCTGTCATTTGATTCCTCCTTCCTTTTATGTTCTTTGTGGTATAAGACGCAGGCCCACGCTGAAAAATGCTACTGCGACTTTCGGAACCATTAACATGATGCTCTGTTGTCAAGAGGAGTTACATGGTTTAGATCCAAAATCCGAAAGATGCCGGATCAAGTCCGGCATGACGGAGAGAAATTTGCCCTGTCAAGTCTTCTAATAATGTTCCTTTGATTGGACGAAAAATACTAGGAGCAAGGTGCATAAGCATAAAACAATAAAAAAGTCATAACTCTCCACCAGAGGTGGAAATTTATGACTAATGCCATTGACGTTAGGGTTTACCCTAACGTTGCATAAAACTTCGAACAAAAACGTGTTAGAGTGCGTGAAATGTGTGTGTAGTCATGATTTTCTGGCCCGAAGTGTAGTTCACACTACATGAGGTTCAGA
>JAFDJF010000672.1 GCA_019307645.1 Deltaproteobacteria bacterium | reverse complement strand
CTCATAGAGAGCTATCTAAAGGACACAAATTGCTCTGCCGAAGGACCACATAACTTATGAAACGGCATGAAGATTCTGAAAAAACGAAGAGATCCGAACGAATAGTGATTTTTGAAATGATTGATGCCTCTTGTGAGGTGGCTGCAAGAAAAGGAGAACACCCCCTTGACAACGACTGCAACTGTATAGCCTGCGTAAACAAGAGGAAACGCCTTCTTGAAAAACCAAAAAACTGGAAGTTCAGAATGTAGGAAAAATGTCAGTAATTCACTGATTAACTGGAAGAACCGCAGGGCAAGAAGAAGGCAAAATTTATAATAATCTTGTGCTGTCTCGTAAATCCTGTCTAAAACAGACTTGGGTACCAGTTACTAATTAATCCAGGGTAAACCGCCGGCTGCGCCGGAGGTATTTGACTGCCGATCTAACAACTTTTCAAAGGAGGCGCCAAATGGGAGTAAGAACTCGAGAAGAATACATTGAAGGTCTGCGGCAGCACAAGCCCAATGTCTACATGGAAGGAGAGAAGATTGAGAACATCGTCGATCATCCTGCTTTCCAGGTCGGCCTGAATTCTGCGGCCGTGACTTTTGAGCAGGCAAACCATCCTGATTACAGGGATCTTGCACGGGTTTGGTCCCCCCTTGTCAATGAAGAAGTCAGCCGCTGGACATATCTAATGCAGGATGAACAGGATGCACTGGCCAAGGCGAAACTCAATCGGGGGTTGAATGACTTCCTGTGCCCATGTCACTACAGGTGTCTCACCAGCGACCTCCTGCATGCTGCCTGGGCTGCCAGTTATGACATCGATAAGAATCACGACACCAGTTACCACCAGAATGTAATCGAAATCGTTAAACAGGCGCAGAAAAATGATTGGATTATCGGCGGCGGGCTGGTTAGCCCCAAGGGGGATCGGAGCAAAGGTCCGGATGAACAGACGGATCCGGACATGTATCTGCACGTTGTGGAAAAGAATGCAGACGGAATCGTCGTTCGGGGTGCCAAGGCACATGGCACTGCTGCCCCATATACGGACATGCTTTGCGTTGTCGAGTTTCAGATGTTGCCTGATTATTATGTCGGTTTTTTTACGCCTGTGGATGCCGAAGGGATTACATTAATCTGCAGAGCCCCCCATGCACCGACCGAGCCAAAGGATATGGATAACCCATTGAGCTCCAGGTTCGGCGGCCATGTTGAGGCACTGAGGGTGTTCGATGACGTATTCGTGCCTTGGGAAAGGGTTTTTATGTGTGGAGAGACCGAGTCTATTGTCACTTTTGGCTCCATACTCAGTGCATCTCATATGTGGCACAAATGCCTGTGCCGGTGGATCAACATGGACCTTTCCATCGGGGCGACCGCATTGATCGCCGATTATAACAGCGTCGAAAATGCCCCTCATATATTTGACGCGCTCAGCGAGATGGCCATGGATGCTGAAATCGTTAACGCCTGCACGGTGGCTGCTGCTGTTGAGGGTTCAAAGCATGAGTCAGGGGTATATTACCCCAAGATGTCACCTGTTGCAACCGGCAAGGTTTACGCGGCAAAGAAGCTGGGAGAGCATCGCTATCACATGCAAGACGTGGCGGGCGGTCTGGTGGGCACAATGGCATTGGAGAAGGACTATAGAAGTCCGGTCGTGGGAAAATACCTGGAAAAATACTATCAGGGCAGGGAAGGGGTGCCAACGGAAGACAGAGTGCGCGCCTTCAAACTGATCGAGGACCTGACGGCGTCCGAGTTTGCGGGCTGGTACCATGTGATGTGTATCACCGGGGGAAGCCCTTCCAAGACCCTCAAAGACATGGTCGCCATGGAAGGCGATTTTGAGGGACGTAAAGAAAGGGCCAAATTAGCAGCTAAGATAGAGAAACAGTAGAAAAGGTGTAGCCGTTCACGGGTTCAGGGGTTCAATGGTTCACGGTTCAGGGTTAACTGCATTTCGTTGATTTTCCTCATGGGATGGAACGTATATAATAAAACCGGCAATGACGGGTAGGGAGCATCAGATCATAGACCTTGTGCGTTTGTTCCCGAGCGGGTTCCCAAGCACCAATATGCATGAATGGTTTTTTCATGACTTTTCAATTTATAACTCGAGATTCAATGTTCCAGACCACGGTGAATCCCAAACCTTGCCTCCGGCCCATAGGGCCTACGGCCCGGAGGGAACCTTTGAACCGTGAACCGCTGAACCCTGAACCTAACAACCTGAGTTAACCCTAACGTCAATGGCAAAAACTTAAGGACTTTTTGTCAATCATATAAGATAAATATGGCGAAGCAATTCCATCCTTCGTCACTCGTCACTTGTGATTCGCTATTCGACTGTTCAATGTCTCTTTACATGGAAGTAAA
>JAFDJF010000671.1 GCA_019307645.1 Deltaproteobacteria bacterium | reverse complement strand
TACCGGGACAAGCCGTCGGAGGAACTGGTTAAGAAGTTGTGCAGGGAATTGATTGATAAATAAAAACACTTACCACGGAAGGCCACGGAATTTCACGGATAAAGAAAGGTCGGCACAGTATTTTCTGTGATAAAACAGACAATCCTTCTGAATGATCGATGAATAAAGAACACATAAACTTACTACACGAAAAAGGAATCCTATCCCATCTGGACGTTCACTTTGCCGGGTTCATGACCGAACTCTCCGGCGGGGATGATCCGGAATTGTTTCTGGCTGCTGCTCTGGTGAGCAGCTATAAGGGGCAGGGGCATATCTGCCTTGACCTTTCCACGGTAGGAGGAAAAACATTACTTGCGATAGATGATCGAGACGCGGTTGTCTGTCCTGATCTGGGCGAGTGGCAAAGCAGGCTTGCAAAAAGTCCTGTAGTGGGGGCCCCGGGCGAATTCAGACCGTTGATTCTGGATGACAGGTCAAGACTTTACCTGCACCGCTACTGGGAATATCAGGAGAAGCTCGCCTCCCTGATTAACAAGCGAATTTGTGATGATAAGCAGGACCTGGATGCCCGGCTTTTGACGGAAGGCCTGGACCGGCTGTTTCCCGGAAGCACGGCAAAAGAGGTTGACTGGCAGAAGGTCGCGGTGTTTGGGGCATTAAGTAATAAATTCTGCGTTATATCCGGGGGACCCGGAACAGGTAAAACCACAACCGTTGTAAAAATAATCGCCCTTATTCTGGAGCAGGCAGGGGCGGGAAGGGTTCGAACAGCCCTTGTCGCGCCCACCGGCAAGGCGGCTTCAAGACTGCAGGAAGCGATCAATGCCGCGAAAGGCGAACTTAACTGTTCAGGGAACATTAAAGAGGCGATCCCTTCAGAAGCGTCAACCATACATCGGTTGCTCGGAAGTATCCCGGGGTCTCCGTATTTCCGGCATCACTCCGGCAATCCACTTCCTGTCGATGTTGTGATTGTTGATGAGGCCTCCATGGTTGACCTGGCCTTGATGTCTAAACTCGTCCAGGCCCTTCCTCTCAAGGCCCGCCTGATACTGCTGGGAGACAAGGACCAGCTTGCCTCAGTGGAAGCGGGGGCCGTGCTTGGCGATATCTGTGATTCAGGGAATGTCCACGGGTTTTCCGGGCAGTTCGTAAGGGATCTCAAAAAGGTTTGTGGATGTGAGATGGAAGCGGAATCAGAAGGGGACAGTGAGCAGGGAATCCATGATTGTATTGTGCAGCTTCAGAAAAGCTATCGTTTCGGTACCAACAGCGGCATCGGGGCGGTCAGCCGTGTCGTCAATGCAGGGGATATCGATGCCTCGGTAAGCCTCTTAAAGGATGGCAAATATAAGGATATTGAATGGAAGGAGTTGCCCCGACCTGATTTGCTGATAAAGGTTATTGGACCAGCGGTCATGAAAGGATTTAGAGATTATTTAAAAGCGGAAGACCCCTGGGAGGCATTTGAACGGTTTGATAGCTTCCGGATTTTGTGTGCTTTAAGAAAAGGCCCCTATGGTGTGTCTGCATTAAACATTTTATGCGAGCGCATCCTTGGGAATGCAGGTCTTGTTGACCCGGATAACAGGTGGTACAAGGGCCGGCCTTTGTTGATTACTCGCAATGACTATAATTTGAGGCTGTTCAATGGAGACGTGGGGATCGTACTGCCGGATGCTGAATCGGGCAATGATCTTCGTGTCTTTTTTCCCGCTGCTGACGGTACCTTGAGAAAGCTGCATCCGCTGAGGCTCCCGGAGCATGAAACGGTTTATGCCATGACGGCTCACAAAAGCCAGGGGTCAGAGTTCGATAACGTGCTTTTTATTCTGCCGGACAAAGATTATCCGGTCCTGTCAAGGGAACTCCTGTACACCGGCATTACCCGTGCCAGAGAGGGCATTGAGATATGGGGCGGTGAGGAGGTTTTTCGCGGGGCAGTTTCCCGACGCATCGATCGGACATCCGGTCTGCGTGATGCGCTCTGGGAGGGATAAGGAATTTTCCGTTAAGTCCCCCTTTGGCAAAGGGGGATTCAGGGGGAGTTTAACCGTGCGCCGTGAGCCGTTTACCGCGTTTTCTATCAGTCAGACAGATGCTTATCTACATAACGGGCCAGAATTTCGGCTGTGGCCTTCGGCGGTCGAATCCGAAGAAAATTATCAACAATGGAATGGGCGATCTCGTGCGCCAGGATGCCTTCGTGCACATCCTGTGAGGTGACGTATATGCTGTTAAAGCTGTAAATGAAAAATGCTCTAGGCACTGGAGAGTGCCCATAGGCAAGTGTGGCATTGCTGCATATTTTTGAATAGGAATTACCTAACTGTTTTTTATCATGATAGATAACGATCGTTACCTTGTTCA
>JAFDJF010000670.1 GCA_019307645.1 Deltaproteobacteria bacterium | reverse complement strand
GCGCGGTAATACGCAATCGATTTCCTACTTTCTGTACACTCCCCTCCAGTACTGTACTTACGTCAAGAATCCGTCCAATCTCACGGATATCTTCATGCTTGTCTTTGAATGCAAAAGTAGAGGTCCGTGCAATAACTTTTAAACTATCCAGCTGTGCAAGTGAATTAATAATCTCTTCTGCCATCCCATCACAGAAATACTCCTGGTCCTGCTGTGAACTCATGTCATCGAAAGGCAGCACCGCAATGGATCTGTCCAGGACAGGTTCCTCAAGCGTATGCTTATCCCGGGAGATGATATTCAGAACTACCAGGCCAACAATTACCACAAAACTGATGTAGCTGGCAATTTTCCAGCCTGTGGATGACTGCCTTACTTGTTCACCAGCTTTCTTTTTTGCGGGTTCGGTTCTGACAACCCCTCCTTCAGGGTGTATGTCATAGATCCAGGAAACAATAACAGTGATGATGAAGCCAACAATAATCAGGACCAGGATGAAGTTCATGGTCCAGTCCGGCAGTCTCAATGAGGGCGCCAGGATCTCTACCAGCTGAAGAATGACAAAAGCAACAGCGGCATAAATTGTGATAACGCGTATTACTTTTCTGCGTTTCAGCTCTTGCCAGAATTGGGAAAGTTTGTTGGGTCTATCAGGCATTCAAGGTGAGATTGGTTAACTGCAAGTTAGCTCCTTATGACATATGAGTCAAATAGGACTTACTAAGACTACTCAAGAAAATTAGTAGTTTTGAGTCCCTCTCAAGCAAGGGTATGACCGGAATGATTCAAATAAGCAGTATGAGAAGTTGGAGATTGGTGCTGATGGCCCTGTTGGGAATGTTATGGCCGGACATGCAGATCATTGCGGGGACCACTCATGTGGAGCCCTCTATGGAACATGAGCACATCGTGAAAATTCTGAATGCTGCACAGGCGGGCGATACGGTGCTCTTTGCAAAAGGGAGTTACAGCGGGGCCTACCGGCTGGAGAATGTACATGGAGGAGTGAACCTGCCCATAGTGATTCGCGGGGTCACTTCAGAGCAAAGTATTATTGACGGGGATACGAAGCCTGGAATGGGCCTTCAGCATCAGGCATTTACTCTGGAAGGGTGTTCCTGGATCGTTATCGAACATTTTACCATCAAAAATTGCTGGACCGACCTGGTCCAGGCGGAAAATACCTCCTACCTCTCCCTGCGCTTATGTGATCTCTATGGCGGGAAAAGGGCCCTGTTTGCAAAGGGCCGGGACAGTCATCACTTCCTGGTGGAGCAGTGCAACTGGCAACAGGATGAGCGGGTGTGGACCCATGCAGATGGCTATTCATGGGATGAAGTTCACCACGGGATTCACAAACACTATAACGGCAGTCTCTTCCAGGGCAGCGAAATAAGCGGGGGCTTTGTGCTGCGCGATAACCAGATCCGCAACACATTCAACGCCTTCCGGCTTTCACAGATCAACGATGGTGCCAGCGATCCCCTGGCCTGCACCAACGGGGAAATCTACCGGAACACCATTCATAACACATCCGACAATGTGCTGGAGCCTGAGGTACATGCCCTTAACCTCCACTTCTATCACAACACCATGGTCAATGGCCATGCTTTTGTCTCCATTACCGAAGTACAGGGCGGGGAGATTTACATCTATGGCAACACCGCTATAAGCATGCCTGACTCAGAGGACGGATGGACCATCTTTAAAATTTCCAGCGGAAGGGACTCACTCAACCAACCCCTGTATATCTTTAACAACAGCTGGCAGGTGGACTTCGATATAATTGGGAGCCCAAGGAATGTCTGGGAGAACAGTCACATCCGGCATTTCAATAATGCATGCGTTTCGGTGGCTTCTGACAGTTTTGGAATATACAATATCGGGGACGACAACCGCTTCGATTACGACTGCTCCAATGTGCCCTTCCCGGCACTGCTCACCTCTAAGGGTTTTGAGAAAAAGGGAATGGTTGCCGATCCCATGTTTCGTGATCCTCTGGCCGGCGATTTCAGTCTTTTGAAGGGATCTCCATGCATCGACAAGGGAAAAAAAGCTAAAAATCTGATCCTGGACTACCATGGCAAACGGCCCGACATAGGGGCCTACGACAACGGAGCACTGATCCAGGGCCTTCCTTTCAGGTACAGAGCTCCCGATGCAAATGTGCCATACAAGGAGTTGCCCCGGATCACACGCATGCATATGGAGGATGATAAGCTCAGTATATGGTTCTCACTACCCATGGATGGCTTCTCCCTGAAACTGACCGATAAATGGCTGAAACACGGAAACCAACTCTATCCCCTGGAATACAAAGCGCTGTCGGATGATCTCTACTGCCTCACTTTGAAGGGCAAGGATCTGCCTGCAGCAGA
>JAFDJF010000669.1 GCA_019307645.1 Deltaproteobacteria bacterium | reverse complement strand
CCAAAAGAATGGGTCTACAGGCCGGAAAAATGAAAAAAGCCGATCTGGTAAGAACGATTCAGGCGGCTGAGGGGAACACCCTATGCTTTCAGACAGGGGTCATGGAATCCTGCGACCAGGAAAACTGCTGCTGGCGATCAGATTGCACGTAATGTATCAATCACCGGTCCTACCAAGTCGCTAAAGCCAGACCTGCCCTGCGGCAGGAATGTCAAATCATGGTTTTCACTTCAAGACAGCCGGGTTGCCTGCATAAGGCAACCCGGCTTCCTTATGATAATAAAATGTTAATATAAATGTCCGCTTCATCTAAAAAAGTCATCTATGCAGCCCTGGCAGGCAACAGCCTCATCGCTGTCATCAAGTTTGCCGCAGCAGCGATCACCGGCAGTTCAGCCATGTTCTCTGAAGGCATCCACTCGATGGTTGATACCGGCAACCAGGTCCTGCTTCTCCACGGCATGCGCAAGGCCCGCAAACCACCCTGTAAGCGCTTCCCATTCGGCCACGGCAAGGAGATATACTTCTGGAGCTTTGCAGTGGCGATCCTCATCTTTGCAGTGGGTTCCGGTGTGTCGCTCTACGAAGGCATCATTCACACCATCCATCCCGAGCCCATGGGCAACCCCCTGATCAACTACATCGTCCTCGGACTGGCCATGCTGTTCTAGGGTGCGGCCTGGTACTTTGCCCTTACCGAGTTCACCAAGGCAAAAGGCAAATGGGGCTACATAGAAGCAGTGCAGCGAGGCAAGGACCCCACCATATTCGTGGTCCTTTTCGAAGATTCAGCCGCCATGCTCGGCATCGTTGTTGCCTTTCTGGGTGTCCTTCTTGTTGATCTTACCGGCATTCTCATCTTTGACGGTATCGCCTCTATCATCATCGGTCTGATCCTGGGGGGCACCGCTGTATGGCTTGCTTATGAAACCAAGGGACTTCTTATTGGCGAAAGTGCCAACGAAATGGTAATAGAAGGTATTCGCGAGATCATTCTCACTTATGATGGCATTGACAATCTCAACGAGGTGCTGACCATGCACATGGGCCCTGATTTTATCCTGGTCAATGTCAGTATCGACTTTCGGGACAACATCCCTGCCAGCGACCTGGAGGATACGATCGCCCGCATGGACATGCAGATAAAGGAAAAATTTCCCACCGTCAAACGCATCTTTGTGGAGGCGGAATCAAGACGGATTAAAAACAAGAGTACATAAATAAAAAAGAGGATCGTTATGGCTGACAAAGTAGAACCGGAAAAAAACAAATGGTACTACCGCTTTGACCAGGGTAAGAACTTCAAAATCACCGATGTAGACGAGGTCAGGTGCGTGGTAAAAATCCAATACCTCGGCGGCAGCACCGACGAGATCGAGCTGCAGGAATGGGACAAACTGGAACTGCAGAAGTCGGAGTAAAAAGAATTAGCGGGGCAGCAGTCAGCTGTCAGAAATTAAAAAGACTCTGTCCTTTTGTGCCTTGATCCCTTTTCTTTTCTCCTCACTCCTCAGTCCTGTCTTTTCAATCTTCATTCTTCAATGATAAAGCCCTGAGCCCCTCGCACCCTTTCCTTTATCTTTGTGCCTTTTCTCCTCATCCCTCAGTCCTCTCTTTTCACTTTTCACTCCTTACTCCTCACTATTAATTCTTTTTCCCTTGAAACCTTGACACCTCGAATCCTTGAATCCTGTTCTTTTTATTCCTCATAATGAATAAACGTCAGCATGCCGCCAGGGTAGGTGTGCTCGTTTGTTACATGGTCCAACCGGTGGCAGTGGAAAGGCCAGGTACCTGGATTATTGGCTTCTAAAATGATATCAACCCGTTGACCGGGCCCCACGCCGATGGTGTCGATCTTCTGTGGTTCATTCACATAGCTGCCGTCACGTGCCACCACGGTAAACCTGTGGGAATGCGTATGCATGAAATGCTGCTGGTAACCTACATTTATATACCGGATGCGCACCCTCTCACCTTTTTTCACTAAGACCGGTTCGGTAAATGGAAATGACTTGCCGTTGATTGTAAACCCGTCATACACATCCTGATGGGCCGGATGGGTTACAGGGTACCAGTCCCGCTTCAGCACATCCTCATCCTTGTGTTCATGCATGGGCGGCGACTCTTCGTGCAGGGTCATGACCCCGTGCTTGTCATGGCCCGGTTCCGGGGACGGATCGCTGTGTACGTGTACATGGGCGGTGGGCCATTCATCCAGGATCATTATGTACTCCCGGTCATAGACCAGCTTCTCTTTTTTTGGCTCCACGATAAAGGCGCCGTGCATGCCCATATCAACGTGGTGTGCACTGTCAACATGGCAGTGGTACCATGAAGTACCGATATTACTAACGGTGAATTCATAGGTATATGATTCGCC
>JAFDJF010000668.1 GCA_019307645.1 Deltaproteobacteria bacterium | reverse complement strand
TGGAATGTCCGATAACCTATTGGTATTAAAATGAAATTTGACTTGCCAGAACTCCATCCTATTATCTCCACAATTTCAACAGGTTAGGTCTGCTCGCAACATAAGCCAAGAAACCTTAAAAAAGGAAGGCCCTTGAAAACGATAGGTCTGTTGAGGTAACCTTCATTTCTTGGATATTGAAGTATTGCATTGGAATAGTATCGAAATTTCAAAAAGTCCTAACAATCGGTTCTGCCAAGAAATCTGATTTTTATTATCCACAATATTTCCAACAAATTGAGAAGGAGAAACCTATGGCCCTTATTCAGACCGTCGACCCTGAAAAAGCAGAAGGACAAGTCAAGGAAGTCTTTGACACACTACAGGAAGCTATCGGCATGGTTCCAGCCCCGATGCAGTTGGCAAGTGCAAGTCCAGAGTTATTAAATCTTCAGTGGCAATCTCTGCAGTATTATTCCCAGCATCCGACATTAGGGTTTGGCTTGCTTTCTACAATCCGCTATCTAGTGTCTCAGCAAATCAATTTCGCTTTTTGCACCAGCCTCAATAGGAATTTTCTCATGCAGCAAGGTATGACAGAGGAAGATATCAAAGAGTTAGAAAAAGATCCGTCCCAAGCACCTTTGGAAGATAACGAGCGGGCCATGCTGGCCTTTGTTATAAAGGCAATCAAGACGCCAGATGCTGTTACCCAGGAGGACGTTGATCAGCTCCATGAAATGGGTTGGGCAGATCGAGACATTCTTGATGCTCTAGCCCACGGAACTAACATGATCGGGTCCAGTATCCTAATGAAGACCTTCAAAATGGATATGACTTGTTAGCTTAAAAAACCTCCAAGGGCTTCCCTAGTGAGAATATGGGGCCGGGGTTCGACATTGGACATATTCCAATAAAGGGAACCCTTGGGACCTTAATTTGAACACAAACAGCCCAAAACTGAGGTTTTTGTTTTGCTTACATTTGTAACCGTGACATTCTCTAAAATGTAACATATGTCAAGAATCCAGAAACAGCACATCTTTAGCTTTGAGCGCTGGTTATAAAAGAAAGCATAAGTCAAGTTGACGGAACGGGGGACAAATAGTGAAATACACAAAATCAATCAAACGTGAAGTCATTCTTTTCTTGACCGTAACATTTTTGCCTTTAGCTGCATGGGGTTCTGAGGCTTCGCCTCATCCAGATACTTACCTGAGCCATGCAAATGGGGCCAATAAACAAAAAAAAATAACTGACGATCCCACGGATTTAATAGCCACCTACCCCCTTAAGGATGCGCTGCCTCCGGAAATCTATAAGCTGATGACCTTTGATGTTGAGGAGGCAAAAAGGCAAACCGCCAATATCCTTGGCTTCAAATCTCCTGAAGTTGTGGGGAATATCGTTCCTGAAATCAAACCGGGCAAATACACGTATAAAGACCTGGAGAAATCCCCGGGCCTCAAGGAGTTGTTCCCCCCGGAATTCCTTCCCTTTATCAAGCCGGGCGGGCCTCCCTTGATTGCCAGTATCCCCGAGTTTGAAATCATTCCCGCAAGGCAGTTTTACTGGTATCATAAACTGTGTGAGGCAACCAGACAGAACCTTGGAAAAACAAAACTGGACGATGATGGGTATATCGTGCCGTTCACATGGCAAGGGGGTGTTCCTTTTCCAAGGCCATCAGGGAAGTTTAAGGCGAGACAGGTTTTTTACTGTTTTGATAAAGTTTATACTCCCAATGACCAGTGTTATTTTTCAAGGTACGAGGGGTTATCGTTCGACAGAAATTTAACCAGAGACAAATACAGCAAAGCGATTTCCAACGGTATTAAATTTATGGGTAGAAGCCTTTTCACGCCCTATGGCTGGCTTGATGCGCAGGCAAAACGAAGCGGTGATTTTCGCGCTTTTACCAGCGCAACGTTGGAACCTCGATCGCAGAAGGGCACCGTCTTGCTGAACCACAGCTATGACGATCCCTCTAAAAACAACAGGTGGATGGTTTACGTTCCATCGCTCAGGCGGAACAGAAAATTGAATCCCACGGACACCCAGGACCCCTCCGGAGATATGATCTACGATGATATCACTCTTTTCTCGCAGAAAATTACTCCCAAAAGATATCCTTACAGGTTTGAAATCGTAGAAGAGCGTGAATATCTCCTGCCCATTGCATATGACACGGGAAAAGTGTGGATCGATTCCAAAAACGGTTATGCATTAAGAGAAGTTCAGTTTATGCGCCGGCCCTGTTATGTCCTTCAGATGACCCAACTGGATAAGAATTATGTTTACAGCAAGCGGATTCTTTATATCGACAAAGAAACTTTCCGTTCATGCTTCACAGCCAACTATGATCAAAATGGGCGACTGTACAGGACACAGATTCACGCATCTGT
>JAFDJF010000667.1 GCA_019307645.1 Deltaproteobacteria bacterium | reverse complement strand
TATGGGCCATTTGCTGGTATGTAATGCCCGAACGAGAACTGTCTTTTTCGCCAATCTCTGCGCCTGCCTGTGTGTGGCCGCACGCAGACAGGTCAGATAAAAATTTTAATCCTCAAAATATTTAATATATTCCTGCGGTTAAAATTTTGATCTTCCTTGACCTTGACTAAAAATCCTAGTTTTCGTTCAGACACTATGTAGCATTCTTTCTGGAAACCTATATTTAGGACGCCCTATATGTCTTCTGATATCAGCCAATGGATCGTCAGAATCCCTGTTTTACTATTCGCCATCACTATCCATGAATATGCTCACGGCAAAGCGGCTTTGCGGTTGGGGGACCCCACGGCCAAAAATATGGGTCGGCTTTCACTAAACCCGCTGCCGCACATCGATCCTTTCGGGGCGATCTGTTTATTTCTTTTCAACTTCGGGTGGGCCAAACCTGTTCCTGTGAACCCCAGATATTTCAAAAATATTCGAAGGGATATCATAATCATGGCTCTCGCCGGGCCCCTTGCCAACATTATGGTAGCCTTTCTTTCCGGAATACTTATCCGGTACGTTCTCTTTCCCTGGGATATCTACTGCATGGGATTAATCTATATGTTGTTCATGAACATTGGCCTTGGTCTGTTCAACCTCTTGCCTCTTCCCCCCCTTGACGGCTCGCATGTTATGGAAAACGTACTGTCTCCCGCTGCTGCCCAAAAGTACCGGGATTTTGGACGTTATGGTCCGTTCCTCTTAATCGGTATCATTTTTCTTGATAACTTTGCCCATACAGGGATCTTGAGTGGATTGTTGATTGGACCCATGACATATCTTGCACATTTTTTTGCCGGAGATAATCTGATTCGCTTGCTCCACCTTTTAAGATAAAAGGCGTGGTTCCCTTGTGGACATGTCAAATTGAGGTGGGGCCGTAGTTTTGTCGGGGTGGAAAACTTTCCCAGATGGAAGATTCAGCTGCAAGAAGTAAAATCAGTTTTTCAAAGGTTTCACTACATTGCCGCTGGGCTCCTGAGGTAGACACCCCACATCATTCAAAAAGATCATCATCCGAAATGGCGTCCTTCTTTTGCCTCGTGAAAATGATCCTGTACTGATCTTCCGTGCCTTCGAAGCAGGTTGTGCACTCACTTCCCATCATAGGAAGATCAGAGGGATTGCCTTTCGTGGGAATGGGTTCTAGATGAACCTCGTGACCTGTTTCTTTATATAATTCAATTGCTTCGCTCAGACGTGGCTCATTGGCGACGAATTGCCTGGCCCAGCCCTCACGTTCCAGAGCTTCCAGTCTTGATTCATGGGTGTCCATAAATTTCAGTCCTCCATCAAAATAATCGTCCTGCCTGAAAGGCCTTTTTTGACAGGGTCATCCAGGGCTTCTTTAATATCCGTAAGCTGTGGGAGACACGTTACATTATGAGGCGGTTGACCGGAGACAAGCCTGGACGAAAAGTCCTTCTCCGAATCAGTCTTAGGTTTGATAATCTTTTCTTCCGGCTCAAGAATTTCCGAGGCATAAATCACGACCTGCGGATCAAGAGTGAACAATGATCCTTCATCTGAAATATATTCTCCAAAAAGACCGAACCAGGCCTCGAATACCGGCCTTAAATGGGAAACTTCCACCTGAAGCAGTGCCTCCATGAGAGGTGTATCCTGGAAGAATTGTTGCGGAGGAGGCTCTTCCAGTGCGCCTTCGAGAGGCGATTTTTGATGCTTCAGCTTGTTGAGCAGGTTCTCGGCCTCTAATTTGTTTTCTTCAAATTCGCGGGCCAGATGGAGGATAAGATGCCACTTAAACATCAGGTCCTTATGAGGACCAGAAGGACTTTTTTCTCCTGCTTTGGCTATCAACTGCCTGATTTCCCATGGGGTATCTTCGGAGGGGGAATCCTCCCGGGAGGCACTCAAAAAGGCGCCGTAACCTTTGTCCTGGTTTTGCCTGAGCCACAGCTGATATTCAGTGATCAGCTTCGTGAAATCCGTTTCTGGCTTCAGCGTTTCAGGGGGGTGCAGGATATGAACCAGGAGCGGATCGACCCTTTCAGTTGACGGAAAAGGCTCTTCCATGAACCATGGTTGGCAAATTGTCAGTTCCCCGAAACGGGCAAGAATTTTTTCCAAATCCGGGATTGCGATTTGAGAATGCGGAAAAAGAATAACAGGTGTCATATGTTTTAAACATATAACAGCAATCGCCTATTTTTTCAAAAGAAATAATATGGACATACCTCTTTTACGGGGAAGAAACGCGGTAACTACTCAGGTTGTCAGGTTCAGGGTTCAGCGGTTCACGGTTGGTCCACAAACCTCTGAACCTCTGAACCGTGAACCCTTGAACCTGCGTAGTTACGAAACACCAAAATGTATTCCG
>JAFDJF010000666.1 GCA_019307645.1 Deltaproteobacteria bacterium | reverse complement strand
TTATGTCCAAGGCGCACGGCATAAGGCGTACGGCGCAAGGTGAAATGCGGATATGCTTTGCAATCATTTGATATTGCTACATGACCTAGACCAACTCTCGTAGGAAAATCTTAATTCCAGGGGAACTTTTTTATTATAAAGAGAAAAATTCCTTTTTTACCGTGAGCCGTGCGCCCTAAGCCGTGCGCCTTAAGTTTTTGCCATTAAGATTAGGGTTGGTTGGCGAAATTGAACGCACCATATGGAAATCAAGTTTTTCATGACAGGATCGGGTGACGGCAACATTACTGGGGTCAATTGAACTTTATGAACCGACCTAACTGGCAAATATATCTGGAGAAAATACCTTATGCCCCAGACAGTAGCTTCTGGGTAAGTTTTGAAAGCGATCCCGGACTGAAAAAGACAAAATCCAATATCTACGACCGATGCCTCCCCTGCATACAAAATCTTTATCAACAGTTAAAAGACGGTCGTACAGTTATAACTTTGGGCACAGCCTACAATTGTTGGAAAATAACCGCCATATTAAAAGGAATTGAGGAATGTCAGTCCCTTTTGCATGAATTTGAAAAAAGATTTCCAGGGAGGCATGTCTGGGGTAAATTTGGCAGCGGCAGGTCCAACACCGAAACAAGGGTTGTTGTATTTCATGCAGAAAACATAGAGGACAGGGACTGGCTATACGCTGCGCTGGAAAAATGTCTCTTATATGTTGACAGAAACGCGGATATCCAAGTTTCAAGGGCCTGTGCCGTGCTTTACGATGAACTCTTAGGAGACTGGCGACACTGGGCGCCCCTCACACCGATTAGACATCCGGAAGTAATGGATAAACTGCTGGAACGGGTCAAAAGAATATTGTACAGGTCGGTCATGTAAACAGCTGAAATGGCCGGTTCATGATCAAAAACTCAAAATTTATATTGTCAGAAAACAGGCATGTTGAAACTGAAGACAATTCACTGGCTGAGGTTTTGAATAGCGTCTGTTTCCGGATGAAAACTGATTATTGATTGACAAAACATCCTGTTCTTTGTTACACTAAAAAGTTATGTGGAGAGATTGGGGCCCTGCCATAATCATTTGTTCATTTGTGGAGACCTTTGAAAAATGCTCAATTTTGTGCCAAATCAAGAAAGACTCAAATTTTAACCACAGGAATACATTGAGTATTTCGAGGATTAAAATTTGAGTTTGACGCCGAGTTGGTGCAAAAGGGAGCGTTTTTCAAAGATCTCTTGTGAATGACATAGAGATCGGCAATTTAGCCTCCCGGGTAATCTCCCCAGGGCAGGAAAAATATCAATAAAGTATGCTTAAAAAACTGACGATTCCGTAAAAAGTCGTCACTCCGGTGAAAACCGGAGTCCAGACCAGATGGAACCACTTGATATGACTGGATTCCGGCCTTCGCCGGAATGACGAGAAATGGTGTTTTCCGACTTTTTACGAAACCATCAAAAACTACTGTGGTAAAATACACATTCTTTTTGCATAATGTTCCTGCCATGAAAGATAATCAACATTTTGATTTCCATACCCATCTTCTCATAAAGAAGATGATGAATCCCACTTTGCTTAATTTTTTATCTCAAATAAATCCTGGATATTACGCGAGGATGGACGAATTCTCCGACAATCCCGGCCTATTCGCAGAATATCTGAAGAGTCAAGGCCTTAAATATGCGGTCGTATTGTCGGAAGTTGCTCCTGCCACAAGCGGCCTTGTGAGGCCAGAGGATGTAACTGAATTCTGCAAAGGGCAGGACATGCTTCTTCCCTTTGTCTCTATAAACCCACTATTTCATCCTGACCCCGCTGAGAGGCTTGAATTTTATGTTAAGGATTGCGGGGCAAAGGGCCTGAAATTTATGCCGTCCTACCAGTTTTTTTATCCTAATGATGCGAGTCTCTATCCCATTTATTCAAAAGCCCAGGAATTGGGTATTCCAGTAATGTTTCACATCGGATCATCGGTATTTAAAGGAACAAAGATGAAATACTGCGATCCGATTTACCTCGATGATATCGCGGTTGATTTCCCTGATTTGAAAATTGTAATGGCCCACAGTGGACGTGGTTTCTGGTACGAGAAATGTTTTTTTCTATCGCGTGTGCACAAAAATGTATACATGGAAATAACCGGCCTCCCTCCGGACAAACTCCTTACTTATTTCCCCGACCTTGACAAAAATGGAGAAAAAGTTTTATTCGGGTCTGACTGGCCGGCGCTGCAGGTTGATATAAGCAAGAATATTGAGGCCATAAAATCTTTGCCGCTGAGTGAGCGAACCATAGAAGCAATGCTTTACGGAAATGCTTACAAGATACTGTTTGAATAATTCTCTCCCCGAAAATAACGCCGGCCGCATCAATGACCCGC
>JAFDJF010000120.1 GCA_019307645.1 Deltaproteobacteria bacterium | reverse complement strand
CCCACAGTTGGTGCAATTATAGCTTTCAGGTTCCGTGTTCATTTCGCATGCCTTTGAACATAGACCGCAGTCGTTGCAGTTGCTGGATTTTTTGAATTGAAATAAACCAAATCGCCGCAAAATCTCAAGGGCGCCTCCGGTAGGACAGAGATAACGACACCACAAATTGCCTACAATGCCTCCAAGCACAATAAATCCAAGGATGACGAGGGTCTTCAAGAGCCACAGATTATCCGCATGCTGGAAGGTCAGACTGACGGAGTTCCAGAATTCTCCTGTCCTGACGGGAATTGCCCACCTGGGGTTTGATAAATAGAGCCAGAATATAAGACTCGCTGCCAGGACCAGGTATTTCAATAGATGGAGCTTTGCGTCAATACTTCTTTTGGTTTTTTCCCCAATATTTGAGAGGCTGGAAAGAAGCTCGGAAACAAGGCCGCCCGGACATGCCCACCCGCAGAAGGCTCTTCCAAAGAATATGGCGCTGATTCCTAACACAATCCAGAAAGGAATTACCATCCATCTACCCGGACACTGGACTACCGGGCAGTTGGCACAGCTGACATAAGGAACGGCAAAAGGGCACCTGAATATCCCGTAAAATGAAAACTCTCCAATTACTAAGAGCATGGCGGTCTGAGACAGCCGCCTTATCCATTTGAGTCTGATCTTTGAGTCAGTGGTAACGTTATCGATTTCAACTGCAGTGACATTTTCGTTCATTCTACACTCCGAATTTCTTGATCAGTCGTTTTCCCTCATCAGAAATGGCGGGAATAAACCCGGCATTTTCAAAGTGTTTCTGCCCTTCGGGAGAAAGGATGAAGTCTATATAATTTTTCGCAACTTCAGGATTTTTGGCCCACTTCATCATGCCTATTGTGAAAGTCATGGGAGGCAGGGGAAAATATTTTTCATCAATTGGAATCATGTCCAGTTTTCCCCTAAATTCAGGAAGGCATGTAATGCGCTGTTCCACAATGCCTGCGTCCGCCTTTCCGTTAACCAGCATTTTTGTGGTGCGCTGTACGCAATCCCCGTTAAAAACGGCATTTTTCTGCGCCCCTTCAAGCACGCCCGCCTTTTTCATAAGACCCATTGTCGCCTTTCCTCCCGGCGGTGAAGCACCAAAAGACAGCACCACACGTATCCCGGACTTTGCCATATCCTTTATGGATGTTATCCCCGCAGGGTTGCCTTTGGGAACAGCAAGTACATAACGGGTAAAACACAGGGGCTTGTACCATACCATCTTCCCCTCATCTTTAAGCTTTTTGCTGAGGTTAACGACTCTTGGGGCAAAGACCTCTGTTTTTGCATTTCCGAGTAGAGATTTGCCAAGGGCGGCTGCAAAGGCGCCTGTATAGGATATGGTTACCCCTGTTTTTTGCTCAAACTCTCTGTCGGCAGGAACAAAGGCTTCAGACAGTCCACCACATGACCATACCTGGAGTGTTTTTGTCTCAGTTTTTTGTGCCAGGGCACCTGATGAGACAAGAAGGCCGGATGCAGCAGCTGCACCTGAGGCCTTTATGAAATTTCGCCTTGAAATATTTTTTATGTTCTCAGTCATGAACAACATCCCCCTTTTTTGATCTAACCCGGAATCCCAGCCGAATCTGATCTGCATTGTTTACATAACCTGAATTGTGGAAGATATTTTTCGCACTCAGTTCGCAGGGCTTCAACTTTTTGCCTGTCGGGAGGTGTCAACCTGCTTCGGGAATGCGGCACAGCAACCGGCATAATGTTCATGATCCCTGCACCGGCGTCTGCCAGAAAACGCGCAAGCGTAGTCATGTGACCGTCATTTAATCCTTCTGCGAGTACGGTATTGACCTTCACAAACATGCCTGCTGCAACAGCCATCTTGAGGCCAGATATTTGCGATTCAATTAAATCCGTAGCTGCGGTTTTTCCCATCAAAACGACATCTCCGATTTTTACGCATGGCTGCAGGATTTTAACAGCTTCCGGGTCGACACCGTTTATAGTTATGCTGATAACTTTGATTCCCAGCTGAAGAAGATCTTGAACCTTGTTTTTTAACAGGAAGCCGTTTGTGCACAGGCACAAAGGATGTGATGGATAATCTGCTTTGATTAACTCCAGCGTTTCAAATGTCTCAGGGTTGGCAAGAGGTTCCCCCGGACCCGATATACCGACAACAGCATTCTCTCCCCAGATTCTTCTTTTATCGCGAAGATGTCTTAATGCTTGCTCGGGACTCATTGTTTTTCTGCTTGTTCCAGGAAGGCCCGTTCGGCTGTTAGAGTACTGTCGGGCGCAGTAGCGGCACGACAGGTTACAGTCTTCCGCAACAGGCAGATGTATCCTGGCCACAGTTCGATTGGCCTTTGGATGAACGCACGGATGGAAAGGCAATTCTGTCAGGCTTTGATCTGCCCGTGATTGGTTATTCAAAATTTTCATATTAGCCTCCTGGCAATGTTTCTATTCATGAGCCTCAGCAATCCATCAAAACACCATAATTCCAATCGCTGAGGCGTCTCAAGGCTAAAGCGGCTGTTCCGATATGTCAAACTGGAAATACCGATAGATGACGGGATTTTTATAGGGAAAACCGATAGGAGTCGTCATATTGATAAGAGAGATGGAATCGGGACAAAAAAGCTGATTTTAAGAATTGATCGGAATGGGTATGAGATATAAGGGTTCGCGCAAAAATAAATTCACATTTTTGGCGCTCAGATTGAGGTTAGGTTTGGCATGAATTCCCTGGCGCAAGAAATGGATTCGCTGTTTTCAATGTTTCCCGGTTCTCGGTTTCACTTTTTTCAGTTATGAAGGTTCTATAGCTTCATGCACTCAAAAGAATCGGACGTCCATCGGCGATACCGGCAGTTGTAGCAGCTTCGCTTATCATCACACACTGTTTCGTCGTCATCATCACAGGTGAATGACGAACATTGCAGGGCGACACCAACGGCAACCAGGCAGTTGTCCTTTCCAAATTGAAACCGTTTTTTCCCGGAAAGAGTTGTTTCCCAGACTGTCATATTTGTTTCTCTAATAATCTCTTAGTTGCTGCTTGGTACAGGTCCGCCAAACAGTTTGTCCCGGTTGAGCTCCCGGGTCAGCAAAGACAAGCAGGGTTGACTTGCCGTTCTGCAAAACCGCTTTTACCTTCTCACCAATCTGCGCGACCTCCTCATCCTGCAACACTGCGCCGTTCAGGCTCTTTACCACATCAACGCCGGTCTGCTGCCTCAGCTCCGCTACACTGAGTCTGTCTCCCTCTGCGCTAACCTTAAAGTGTCCGCGGAAACGGCCGTCATTGCCTGTCAGGCGCAGGCCACATCCGGCAAGCGCCCCAATAACGCCCAGCCCCGTACCCCCGTGCTCGGATAAATGAACATCCAAACGCTCAGCAAGCTGGTAGGCTTCCTCCTTGGTCACAATTGTGGTCTTTGCCTTTTTCCCAAACGCCATGAGCGCATTCGGGTCACCAAGGCGATCACGGTTTACGATACAAAGTCCCGGGTCGGATCCGGAAGCACTTTCCCGCTGCAAAAAAGACTGGGCAAATTCCGTAAAAGCATCCAGAAACTCCGTCTGGGTCTCGGCAACAAAACACATTGAGCTGTTATGGGATGTGTAGGGGATATCCGGATGTAACAGCATCTGATGCCGGGTCACCGGCCGGCATCGTCCCCAGGAATTGTTTTCCAGAGCATCGGACAGAAGAGAGGCCAGAGCCCCCGTACCCCTGCTTTCGATATTGTCGGTATCATCAATTGACACAAGAATGTTCACTGCGATGTTCTCCCTTTCAAATTAAAAGATTTGCCAAGACTTTTGAACGATAGAAAAAGATTACTGCTTTTTTTTCCTGTTTTTGGTGAGGCGCATTCCTCGGCCGTTTAGTATCTGTGCGATCATCTCATCTGAAAGCACATAATTGAAAAAGTTTTTGTAAAAGAGGCTCGTCTCACGCTGGATGTCTATCTCGCGAAACCTATCCGGGTAGACTGATTTTACCGTCCAGAGGATGGCAAGTGGCGTTTCCAGCGACCCGGGATGCCCCCAACGGGAAATACCGATCGGCAACTGGTAGACCCGCCCATCTTCTACCGCAGCAATGGCCGACCACTTGGAGCTTTCCTTTATAAAAGTTGCCACCCCCGGCTCATTTACCAGAATAACCTCCGGATTCCAGAGAAGAATCTGTTCGATACTGACCTGGTGCTTTCCATCAAGCAGTCGTGCCGGTTCCTGAGCCGTCACGTTGATAACACCTGCAGCCCGAATCCAATCAGCAGGAAGGCTGTTCTTTGGAAATGTCCTGGTTGGCTCGTTGGTTGCCTGGTACACCCTTACCCGGCTTTCCAGGGGAATCGCCGCCACTGCTTGGCTTGCACGAGCGATGCAGCTGCGGTAGTAGCTGTTATAGGCAGCAGCCTTTTCTGGTGCACCGATGGCCTGACCGATCAGGGCGATTGTCTCCTGTTGCTGCGCCATGTTTCGTAAATCAACAGCAAGCCATGTCAGCCCGCACGCATCAAGTTTGGCCGCCTCAGAATTATTTCTGCCTGTTTCAGCAGATACGAATACGATATCCGGTTTCGTTCTGGCAAGCTCCTCGATATTCACCGCACCCTGAAACTTGGGAACGAGGGCATCCCGAATTGCCGGGTACATGGTGGTGAGCATCACGTCGCGCTTGAGTCCGTTCGAAACGGCGACAATATCATTTGCCCTTCCGAGCATGGCCACCACGTGGCCGGTAAACGCATACATGCACCCAATTCGCTCCACAACGGCCGGCACGACAACCTGGCGGCCAAGCGAATCCACAAGGGTGTTCGTTGTTTTCGCAGCGGCTTGCGCCTTGAGAGGGGTAGCCGGTATCATGAATAAACTCAAGATACTGACCATGACGGCAATCATTACGTGCGTGATCATGGTTTTCCCTCTACGCCTCATCAGTCATTTTTCTCACAGGTTAATGCTTTTCGGGCATTATCAGTTAACCCTAACGTCAATGGCAACTTTGGTTAAACTGCAGTATCTGGTTTTTCTGCTATGCGGGGAATATTTTAAACCGCAGAATATCGAATAACGAATGTCGAATGTCGAAGTAAGGAATCGCTTCGCTCTATTTCTGCTATATAATTGACAAAAAGTCCTTCCTTCGTCATTCGGAATTCATGTATTCGATATTCGTTATTCGATTTTAACCTGGCACGCAAAATTAATATCCGGTGAAACTCATTGGGCATTCTCTTAAGCTTTTGCCATTGACCCTAACGTTACATAAAATTTGAGTTCAAAGCTTTATGCAATGTTAGAGTTTATGGTGCTCAATGGAACAATGTGCTTCATGGTGCCGCCGCTGCCTGTGTTCAGCGAGATTATACTGGCGTTTACACCGTAAAGCCGTTTCAGCCTTTCCTCATCAAGTACGTTTTCGGGAGGGCCTATTGCCAGGAATCCCCCTTCATGGAGCAGGGCAATGGATGTACTGATCCCGTTATTCTGAAAATAAAACGCATGATTGGGAAAATGCGTGGCCATGATAATTGCCAGGCCGTTCCTTTTCACCAGTCCACAGATAACCTCCATCATAACCAGCTCATAGCGGAAATCCAGGTGTGCTGTCGGCTCATCCAGAATCACCACGGGCGCTTGCTGGACAAGCGCCCGGGCAATCATCACCAACTGTGTCTCTCCGCCGCTGAGCTGTGTATAGGGCCGATTGCCCAGATGCTGAATGCCGAGGTGTTCCAGCGCTTCATCTGCCATGCGCCTGTCTGCATGAGAAGGTGCCTCGAACATACCCAGGTAGGCTGCTCTACCCATGGTAACGATCTCTCGAACCGTGTAAGGAAATGTGTGTTCGTGTCTCTGCGGCACATAGGCTATCGAACGGGCGATTTGACCGGGCCTGAAACTGCCGGAGTCTTTTTCCATGATGCTGATACTGCCTGACCGCAGGCGGTGAAATCCGAGGATGCAGTCCAGAAGCGTTGTCTTTCCACATCCATTTGGGCCAAGCAGGCAAAAGATTTCGCCCGCATTTACGCTGAAGCTGAGGTTCGAGAAAACACCTTGAACCCCGTAAGAGAACGATGCATCTATAACATCAACAAGCGGCATTACCAGCCTCCGCCTTTGGTTTTTTTCAGCAAATATACAAAAAAGGGACCCCCAACCAGCGCCGTCAGAATGCCCAGAGGAATTTCTGAACCGGTGATCATCCGGCCCAGGTTATCAATCAGCACCAGAAAGCAGGCTCCCAGTGACAGACTGACCGGAATAAGAACCCGGTTGTCATTTCCAACCAGCATTCTGCCGATATGGGGAATCACCAGCCCGATCCAGCCGATGACGCCGCTCACACAAACGGCCCCGGCCGTTGCCAGGGTTGCGCACAAAATCACGATACTTTTACTGAGCGTTGTATTCACGCCCAGGGCGTGGGCCTCACGGTCTCCCATGGACAGGACATTGATCTGCCACCGAATGGCTATCAGCCCGGCTACACCGATGACCATGGGCACACCCGCTACCATGATATCACGGTAGTTGGCCGAGGCCAGACTGCCCATCAGCCAGAACACAATGGTCGGCAGCTGCTCGTATGGATCGGCAACGTATTTGATAAACGATAACAGGGCGGCAAACACCGACGATACAATAACCCCTCCCAGCACCAGCATAATGGCCGGAGTCGCACTGTACAGGCGGGCGATCAGATAACTGCAAACGACTGCGAGAATGCCAAAAACAAGTGCGAGCGGATATGCTACTGCCACGGTATTAAACAACAGAATGGCCAGCGCAGCCCCGAAACCGGCGCCTGAGCTGACCCCCAGGATTCCCGAACTGACCAGGGGATTACGAAAAAGCCCCTGAAAAGCTGCCCCGCTCACCGCAAGACAAGCACCCACCAGGCAACCCAGCAGCGCCCGCGGCAGTCGTATTTCCCATATAATTGTCTGATAGATATCCGGCGTTGTGCAGCCATCTGAAAAAATTCGGCACCACAGC
>JAFDJF010000119.1 GCA_019307645.1 Deltaproteobacteria bacterium | reverse complement strand
ATCACGGGAAAGGGCCCCCATGCGCATGTTCTGTTCCATGATGCGGGCCGAAATCGATTGCCATTGTTCGACATCAAAGCTGGGTTTGCCATACAGCGTCTCCGTGATATCATTTATCACGGCTTTTGGACCCACCCGGTATTCGGTACCCACATCTTTCATCCCATGGGGGGTCGGCAATACCAGGATGGTAAAAAACAGTACAACCTGATTGATAAAAAATTTCCAATCAACATACTTGTCATATCCAGTCGCTTTTTTCTTAGTCTTCTCTGTCATGGCAGCATCCTCAAATGATTGAATATTGTCGATTGAATATTGACTATTGAAGGTCCGCCTCTCTCCGAGCTGTAAGCTCTACGAGCAGGAAGCCGGTGGATCATTATTAAAAAAGCGACCATAAAAACGATAGCGCGAAGCGACATCTACAAATATTCAATTTTCAATAGTCATTTCCCCGATAAAGCGGGATTTACGCTTCGCTACAACCGGCTTGTCCGGGCGGGGGAAAAGAGTGATTTTCAATGCTCGATCTTTTCAGCCTCTTTCAGGATTTCCCGTGGTGACTTCATATATTTGCGCGATTGCGCCATAAGTATTTTTTCTTCCAACAGCAACCTTTTTTGGAAAGCCTCCCTTGCCTTTGCAATCAGGTTATCGATCTCCGTTGGTTTCATTAGATAATCCGTTGCTCCGGATTTCAAGCCGTCAATGGCTGATTCAACAGTGGCATGCCCTGTCAGCATGATGACCTCTACAAGGGGAAATCGCCTTTTAATCTCCGTTAAAGTTTCGTTCCCGTCCATACCTGGCATTTTGACATCTAAAATGACCACATGAATATGCTTGTGTTCTAGCTTTTCCAGGGCCTCTGCCCCGCTGGTGGCGGTGATAACCTCAATCCCTTTTTTAGTCAGCAGTTTTTGGGTGGTGAAAAGAAATCGTTCTTCATCATCCACCAGCATTATCTTCATTGCCTCCATAGTAGACTCCTTGTTGGGGTGGTTAAACTACTTCGCAGACGGCAGCCGGATGGTAAAGGTCGTACCGATGTTTTCCCGACTGTCAACCGTCATGCTGCCGCCCATTTTATCGATGATTCCATAGCATACCGAAAGTCCCAGCCCCGTCCCTTTACCGACAGGTTTGGTAGTAAAAAACGGCGTAAATATCTTCTTTAAGTTTTCAGAACTGATACCGCTTCCGTTGTCGCGGATTTTAATTTCAACATGCCCGTTTTCCGCCGGACCGGATTCGATCAGAATTTCGCCCCCGGAAGATCCGTGTCTTGCGATTGTAGCATCGATGGCGTTGTTTAGCAGATTCACCAGAATCTGTTGTATATGGCGAAGATCTCCATGAATATCCGAAATTTGATCGGAAATTTCCTGTTTAATGGCAATACCGTGCACACCGGCCTTATTGGCGACCATGCCGGCTACTTCGGGGATGAACGCGCGAAGATCTATATCTTTGGCTACAGGCTCACCCTTGCGCCCGAATTGAAGAATAGCCTGTGTGATATCCGCGCACCGCTCCACCTGAACCTTGATCTGATTAATGGAGTCTTCCAGTTCCGCCAGGTCCTCCGATTCCTTTATTTCCCCCTTTTCCTTAAGATCTGATAAGATGATCTCAATCAGTGCGTACTCGCTTTTTATGATCTGAAGGGGGTTGTTGATTTCATGGGCAAATCCGGAAGCCATCTCCCCGATTTCCGCCAATCGTCCGGCCCGGATGAGCTGTTCGCCCAGTTGATCTTTTTCCTGATCCATACGTTCCATGCGGCGGATAATGCGGTCGGTCAGGAAAAATGCGACTGCGACAATTGTCGCGCCGCCCAAAATACTGATTAGAAAAATCAGGTATGAGGCCTGGCGCAACGCCTTGAAGGCATCCGCTTTTTCCTGACGGACCACTAACAGCCAGCTGTTATCCTTGAGCCAGGTGGTGGCATAAAGAAAGGGTTCGTCATTGGCATCGGAGTCTATAAAGGCTCTTATACCGTCATGAACCGGCCCATATTTGGGGCGATCTGGGTCCTTTCTCATCAATGAGCCTCCGGAGCGTCTCTCCGTCTGAAAAACCCCTCCAGCGTCCAGCAGATAAGCTTCACCGGTTTTACCTATACGCACCTTTTTTACCAGATCACTAAAAATCTGGGTGTCAATGGTGGAGCGGATGACCCACTGACGGCCTTGACTCACCTTGGCAACGGCAATGACAAAGTGGGGCACCTGACGGTAACCGAGAAAAACGTTGCTGATATAAAACCCGTTTTTCATCACCGCTTTAAACCAGGGGGCCTGGTCGTACATTTTGCCCGACAACTGGTAAGGTCCGTGATAGGCAACGTGCAAGCCGTTTTCATCGAAAATTCCCAGGTCCATAAAGGCCTGGGATACTTTTTGCAGATTTTTAAATGTGCGTTGAAATTTATCGGGACGGCTCAGATCTTCAAAGGTGTAACTATTGAGGATAAAATCCAGGTTAGCTTTTCTTTCCATCAAAAAGGACTCAATCATCTGTCGATGGTCTTGCGCAAGTCGCTGGATACTGGTGATGGCGTTATTTTCCAGTGAGCCTGTGAAATAATAATTCCCAATGCCTAATACCAGGACAAACGGAACCATGGGTACCAGGATCATGCTGACAAGAATTACCTTTTTTAAGCCCGCGTACGGATTTTGTTTCATCTGTTAGACTGCTCCAATTCGCGTCTGCCTTGTAGACATGAGCTAAAGTTGACCGCCTTTCAAATTTACTGGCGGCGGGAAGGACGTTCTACCAGAGTTTCGTAGACTACCCGTTTCAGATGTTCAACACTGCCGCCCCCTTTTTCCACAAAAACAACGTTATTCATGTTTTTTGGACTAATTCCATATTCTGAACGATATGTGTGCACAATCACCGGCAGTGCCGGAATACGATCCAGAATATCGTCCAGCATCCCTGAATCTTCACTATCGGGAAGATCCGGGTCCACTACTATTAGATCCAGCGGATCATGATGAAAAGTCTGTTTAATCACTTCACGCGCATTTTCTGCCAGGAGGACCCGGTAGCCTGCCGATGTCATCTCGCGCTGAAGAAACTCGCGGACATGTCGGTTTCGATCTGCGATTAGTATTGTAAAATCCTTTTTCATTTGTTTGCTCCTAAAGCCTGATTCTAACCATGCCGCGGCTATTTCTTTCTTTTGAACAAAGAAAAAGCAGCTTTTGGAGACTCGACCACCTTCTTTATCTTATTATTAAGTTCCTTTCTCTCTCCATTGTCCTTCTTTGTACGAGCCTCTTCGATCTTGTCCGTAAGTTCGTCTATATCGCAAGGTTTTGTGAGATAGTCATAGGCCCCCAGCTTGACGGCTTCCATGGCGGTATCTATAGCGCCATGCCCCGTAAGGATAAGGATCTCTGTAAAGAGTCCTAATTTCTTGATTTCTTTCAGCGTGGCCATTCCGTCCATGCCCGGCATTTTTAAATCGAGCACCACCACGTCGAAATCCTTCTCTTCAAGGGCTCGGATGGCACTCTCTCCATTGTTTACAGCAGTGACTTGATATCCCCTCGTAGTCAGCAGTGACGACATGTTTTCAGTGAATACGACTTCATCATCTACCAGTAGCACTTTAAAACCAATCATTCCTATCCCTCCTCTGGGGCAAGAACGCCCCGTTTAAGTGTCTTTTATTTTATATCCAATGCTGTTTTCCAGGCTGGCCGGCGGAGTAATGGGAAACAAGACGGAGAACGCCGTTCCCGCCCCGGGCTCGCTCTCGACCGTGATATTCCCTCCCAGCCGTTTGATTATGCTGTAGCATATGGAAAGCCCCAGTCCGGTCCCCTTCCCCACCGGCTTGGTGGTGAAGAAAGGATCAAATATCTTGTAAAGATGTTCCGGCCGGATTCCTGCTCCCTTGTCGGCAATGGTTACTTTGACCGCCCTGCCTTGGTCCTCGGCCGTGGTGGAGATATAGATGCTTCCATATGGCTTTCCATCATGGGAATCCACCGCATTTGTTATTAAATTCAGGAAAACCTGTTGAAGCTGAGAAGGGTCGGAGAGGATTGGCGGGAGCACCTTTCTGAAATCGGCAAAGAACTTAATGCCACTCGATTTTGCCTCCCGTTCCATAAGATCTATTATTTCCTTCAGAAAGGCGTTGAGGTCCACCTCCTCTATCATGGATGTGGTTCGGCGCGAGAATCGCAACAAGTTCTGAGTTGTATGTTTGCAGCGCTTGAGCTGAGTATCAATTTGGGTCAATGACTTATCCAATTGGGCTTTGAACCCGGCATCCGGATTTGGTGTTTGTTCTGCTTTATCGAGAAGGATCTGTCGCTCGGTCATAATGATTCCCAAAGGGTTGTTGATCTCGTGAGCCACGCCTGCAGAGAGTTCTCCAATAGCTGCCATCTTGCCTGTCTGTATCAGTTGCTTGTTCATCCGGTCGGTCTCTTTATCACGTTTCTTGATAATTTTGATCATATGTCTCGTGATAAAAAAGGAAACCAGGAGGATGACAAGAACGCTCAGGTTCAGGAATATTAAAGATGCGCGGTTTGCATGATTGACCCTGTTGAATGCCTCGGAATAGTCTTGTTTCACCACAAGCATCCAGCGCACCGTTTTCAGCCATGCATGGGCAACTATCTGTTTCTGAGAATCCCCCGACTCAATTGTTTGAACCATGATTCCCTGATGAAACGACTGGGCCGGTAAGGAAGTCTTGTCCATGATTTTACCGTCAAATCGAGGTCGCGTCTGGAAGACACCCTCGCTGTTCAACAGGTACACCTCACCGGTACGCCCTATCTTCACGTCTTCGACCAGAGAACGAAAGGCTTCCGCATCTATGGTGGCCCTCAGAATCCAGTTCTGCCCGTTCTCGGTCCGGGAGACGGCAATGATGAAATGAGGAACTTTTCGGAAACCCAGGAACATATCGCTTATGTAGACCCCTTTTTCCATGACCTCCTTGAACCAGAAGGCCTGGGCGTAGTTAGTGTCCCTCAGATCGTAAGGGCCTATGTAGGCCAAGTGTTCTCCAGCGTTACTGATAATGCCCAGGTCCATGAAGGTCTTTCCGTATTCTTTTTTCATTGCGAGGTTCATTTCTTCAAAAATTTTGACAAGATTTACCCTGTCACTCAGATACTCCAGGGTGTGGGTTTGAGCAATGAGCTGGATGCTTGACCTCTGATTGTTCAGAAACAGCTCTATTGCTTTTTGATGTCGTGCGATACGCTCTTGGAAGCTCTCCAGCATATTGGACCTTGCGAACATGGAGTAGTAAATGCTGATTCCCCATCCCACCAGGAGAAGGGGGACAACCGAACTGACGAGTGCAATCAAAACGTATTTTCGAAACAACTTAGAATAATCAGCTTTAGGTTGCCCATCCCAGGTGCTTTTGTCGGTCTTGTCGGTTGATAGAACGTTTTGTTCCATGTTCGTTGCTCGTTGCTGGTTGCTCGTTGCTGGTATAATCCTTGGGCATGTCTTAAGCCCCGTGAAATTACGTTACGAGGGCAAATGCTCTGAACACGCGCTTAAAAGGGCCAGATAAACGGAATTAGTGTGCTTGCCACAAGCAACATCAACAGGTTCATGGGTACACCGATTTTCAGGTAGTCTGAGAACCGATAACCGCCCGGTCCAAACACCATCATGTTGGTCTGGTAACCTATAGGTGTGGCAAAGCTTGCTGAAGCGCCCATCATTATGGCAATCATGAAGGGCATTAAGTTCACCCCCATCTGCTCGGCTGTAGACATGGCAATGGGAAACATGAGCAATGCCCCGGCATTATTGGTAATCATCTCGGTAAACAGGGAGGTGCAGCCATAAATAACAGCCAGGACCAGCCAGGGGTTCCCCGCAACTATGCCCACCAGGTTTGTAGCAATCATCTCGGCAGCCCCGGTTATCTGCATTGCCTTTCCAATGCCAAAGGCCGCGATAATAACCAGCAGCACCTGCCAGTCAACGTTTCGCATGGCCTGGGCGGGTGTCATGCAACGGGTAATAAGCATCATGCCGGCAGCGAGCGCGGAAGCATTGAGCATGCCCATCACTCCCGAAGACGCCAGACCAACCATCCCGATCAGGAAGAAGAAGGCCAATAGGGCCTTTTTATGATTCGGAGGAGAGGAGTCTTCCAACTGGCTGATGAGGTAAAAGTCCTGTGAGTCGCGGTGGCGGATAAAAAAGGACGGGTGTGTCTCAAGGAGAAGCGTATCACCGGCCCGGATAACAATATCCCCAATTGTTCCTTTGATCTGGTAACCGCCCCTGGACACAGCGATAACCGCCGCGTTGTAGATCTGGCGGAAATGTCCCCCCACAATGCTCCGTCCTATTAATCGACAGGAATTGGAAACAACCACCTCGATCAGGCACCGGTCAGGGCGGGGGGTGTCGATTTCAAAGATCTGGTTCATCACCGGTTCCAGGCCATTGACTTTTTGCAGGTCTGCCACAGAATCAACGGTGCCGGCAAAAACCAGCCGATCCTCTGATTTGAGCTTTATTGTTGGCTCCACTGCCGGCAAGATCTCGCCCTTACGGATGATCTCAATGAGATTCAGTTCACTGTTTTCCGTGAATCCCACCTTCGCGATGGTCTTTCCCTCCAGGCTGCTTTCAGGGCTTACTACCATTTCGACAGTGTACTCCCTGGCATTACCCAGTTGTCCCAGCGCGGAAGACCGGTCAGGAAGGAAGCACCGGCTAAAAAAGAACATGAAGGCAAACATGAAAATAGCACAAGGGATTCCCACACGGGTGATCTCGAACATGCCGAGACTGGGTTGGCCTGTCTCTGACATCATCATTCCGTTTACAATCAGATTGGTGCTCGTACCGATCAGCGTACAGGTCCCGCCAAGGATGGCTGCATAGCTCAGTGGAATCATGAGCTTGGAAACAGGAAACTTGCACCTCTTTGCCCAGGCGGATACCGCCGGGATAAAAATTGCCACAACCGGAGTGTTATTCAAGAAGGCGCTCAACAA
>JAFDJF010000665.1 GCA_019307645.1 Deltaproteobacteria bacterium | reverse complement strand
CTTGTCACCACTGCCCTGGAAGCGGGGGCCGACGCCGTAATCGTTCCTCCTGAAAAGGATAAAGATGTTAAAGCGTTGGGGCTGATAACCACTGTTTCCGATGATGGAGATCTGAAATGGGAAAAAGACGTTAAGTATGTTGAAATTCGATCCACGGCCGACGAGGAAAAAATCATCCAACTGAGCCGCCAGAAAAAAGTTATTGTAAAAACAGATGATTGGACTATTATCCCTCTTGAGAATCTGGTAGCCCGGACCGGCAATATCTTTGTGGAGGTCGATGATCTGGAAAGCGCCAGGACTTTTGCAGGTATTCTTGAGAAAGGCGTTGACGGGCTGGTAATAACGGAAAAAGATCCTGTCCGGGCAAAGGAGATCATAAACGAGATCAAATCAATCCAGCAGACTACAGACCTGGTGACTCTCAAGATCGACGATATCAAGCCTCTAGGAATGGGGGACAGGGTTTGCGTTGACACCTGCACAATGATGGGGACCGGTGAAGGATGCCTGATAGGAAACAGCAGTCAGGCCCTTTTTCTAATTCATGCCGAGAGCATCGAAAATCCATATGTATCGCCCAGGCCGTTCAGGGTAAACGCCGGCCCGGTACATGCCTACATCATGGTGCCTGGAGGAAAAACGCGGTATCTTTCGGAGATCAAGGCGGGTGATGAGGTCATCAAGGTCAATGCGAAGGGCCAGTCAGTGCCTTTGGTTGTGGGCAGGGTGAAGATCGAACGGAGGCCGCTGCTTCTTGTTGAGGCAACAGGTCCAAAAGGCCCTGTGAGCACAATCCTGCAAAATGCAGAGACTATTCGTCTGGTAGGTAAGAAAGGGGAAGCGATTTCAGTGGTTAAACTGAAGCCCGGCGATGAGGTCCTGGGGTATGTGGAGGATGCAGGCAGGCATTTCGGACATAAGATAACAATTACTGAAAAGTAACCAGTGTTCAGTGAATGCCGTTAAATTAAGAATTGTCAATAAGCTCAAGTATCCGGGATTGCTACCATGCGGGGAATATTTTAAACCGCAGAATATTGATAAAAACTCCTTCCTTCGTCATTCGGAGTTCATGTAATCGTTATTCGTTATTTGGTCTTATTTAATACTACAGCGACAGATTGTGCCTACTACGTACGTCATGCCTGCGAAAGCAGGCATCCAGGAATGTTAAGGACGTGAAAATTAACTGGATTCCCGCTTTCGCGGGAATGACAAGACGGAAAATGAGCTGTCAATGATTTCAATAGGTTAGAAGAACTTTCGACTGAGAAGGAAATAAATGATCTGCGTCCCCATAATGGCCCTGGATAATGCAGAGGCGATAAAAAAGATGTCTGAAGCCTCCCCCCTTGCGGATTTGATGGAGATACGGCTGGATGTTATGGAGTCGTTTGATCTAAAGGAGATTATTCAGGCGGCCACCAAACCCCTGATCGTGACCTACCGTTCAAAGAAAGAGGGGGGCAGCGGTCTGGCGCGTTATGAAACACGGGTTCACCACCTGGTAAGGGCCATTGAGTTGGGAACCGATTTTGTGGATGTTGAATTCAGCATGCCGCAAATATACCGCCAGGAGATCTTTCAGGCCGGGGGCACGTCCAGGCTTATCCTATCCGCCCATCTTTCAAATAAAACCCCTCCCAGAGAGAAGCTTGAAGACATTTTCAGGAAGATGACCGCGACAGGTGCGGATATGGTAAAGATCATCACCTATGCCAGAGCACCATCAAGATCATTGCCTTCTGTATGGGGCCTGCAGGTCGCATCAGCCGAATTTTCACCCTCATGATGGGCGGGTATCTGAGCTTTGCTTCCCTTGAAGAGGGTCAGGAGTCTGCGTCGGGTCAGATACCTGTCAGAAAAATGAAAAAGCTGCTGGAGATGCTTAAGGCGTAAGGCGCACGGCGTACGGTACAAGGTAAATAATGAAAGAAATCAAACCCCTATCCGATCTCAACGCAACTTCAAAAATTCCGGGCTCAAAGAGCATTACCCACAGGGCAATCATCGCAGCCAGTCTGGCCAGAGGAGAAAGTCTGCTGAAGAATTTTCTGGAATGCGAGGATACGGTTTATACGGCAAGTACCCTTAAGGAACTCGGCGTCGGAATCTCCTTTGAGGAAGAAACCCTTAAGGTTGCAGGAACAGGAGGGATTTTTCAGCCTGTCTCTGACAGAAAGGAGCTTTACCTGGGCAATTCCGGAACGTCCTTTCGTTTACTCCTGTCTCTTGTCGCGCTTGGACATGGCGAATTTCTCATGACCGGGACCCCGCGGATGTTGAAGCGGCCGGTTGGGGCGCTTGTCACGGCCCTTAACCAGCTTGATGTAAAAGCCTCATGCGTTGAGCGGAATTCCTGTCCCCCGGTACTCATCAAGGCAGACGGGATCCGCGGGGGGAAGGCTCAAATAGCAGGGAATCAGAGCAGTCAATATCTCTCTTCTCTGCTCCTTTCCGGTCCGTATGCTGAAAAAGGCATTGAAATCGAGGTCACCGGCGAGCTTGTGTCAAGCCCCTATGTGGATATTACCGTAGACGTCATGGAACAGTTCGGGGTTCAGGTTGAGAGACAGGAATACAACTATTTCAAGATTCCCTCCGGCCAGGGTTATAACGCCTGCGAGTTTGTGGTCCAGGGAGATGTGTCTTCTGCTTCTTATTTCTGGGCTGCTGCCGCCGTAACCGGGGGGACTGTTATGACGGAAAACATATATCCTTTTAAGACACGGCAGGGAGATATCCGGTTCCTTGAGATTCTGGAAAGGATGGGCTGCCGTGTTGAAAAAAACACAGACAGGGTAGTCGTTCACGGCGGCGAGCTTTCAGGGATTGAGGCGGACATGAGTTCCATGCCGGACATGGTGCCGTCTCTCGCGGCTGTAGCCCTTTTTTCAGCAGGCAGGACTCACATCAGGAATGTCCATCACCTCAGAATAAAAGAAAGCGACCGACTCCATGCCATAGCCCATGAATGGAATAAACTGGGTGCCGGGGTGGAAGAAACTGAAGACGGTCTCCTCATTCATGGAGGCGGGACTTTTTCAGGGGCAGTCCTGGATCCCCATGATGATCATCGGATCGCCATGAGCCTTGCGGTCATCGGTTTGAAGGTGCCTGGCGTCAAAATTCAGAATGAGGGCTGTGTAAACAAATCATTCCCTCGATTCTGGGAGTTATGGGATCAACTGGCAACTTCTCAATAAATCCGAGTCGGGCCGTGGGGGTCTCTTTTTAGAAGCCCGCATATTTGAGAGTACGGCAGCTTGCTACGCAATTTGTCTTCAGGGGCCTTCAAAGCGCGTCTTCCGCTCCAAGTTGCCCTTTACTGCCTTTACGTTGCTTGAAATCCGGGCTTGGCGGGCATAATCGTTGCCGTCATTTGTGATGCGGATTTCTAAAAAGAGACCCCCACGGCCCGATTCGATCCGAAATAGGCGGATCTTTTTCATCTGAAACCCGGTCACATTACAGACGAATCCCATGGCATTTTTTCAGCAACCTCACCACAAGATCATACCAGATACTTCATTGACACCCGAACTCAATTTACCTATACTTATTTTCCTAAAAAATCGGAGTCCTTATAAACTCTTATAAGCAGTAAACCCCTGGTTTCCTGCTTGTCCAGGTTAGGAGGAAAACTGAATGTTGCTGAGTCTCATGAGAAAGCATGCCCAGTCCTGGCTGATAAAGGTCCTGATAGCCATTATTGCGGCTGTCTTTGTCTTTTACTTTGGTTATTCTTTTACAGCAAAACGGACATTGAAAACAGCCTATGTTAATGGAGATCTGATTTCCTCGGAGGAATACAGAAAAACATATTTTGAACTGATGGACATGTTCCGAATGCAATATAAAGATCTGTGGAGCGACGATCTGGTGAAAACCCTTGATTTAAAAAATATGGCATTAAACAATTTGATTAATCAAAGGTTGATCAGCCAGGAAGCCGGGAGATTGGGCCTGGATGTCACAGAAAAAGAAATTCAGCAGGCTGTCATGGATTATGAGGCTTTCAAGATAAACGGCCGGTTTGACATGGGCCGGTATCAGGCCCTGTTGAGTCGTAACCGTATGAAACCGGAAGACTTTGAAGAGACTCTCAGGCAAGACCTGCTTAACAGGAAACTGAGGTTGGTCCTGTCGTCATTTTCAGATGTGACAGATCAGGAGGTCCTGGAGCATTACACCTTCATGAATGAGAAGATTAAAGTCAGTTTTGTTCAGTTTAAGCCCGATAATTTCAGGGAATCAGTCAAACCGGATGAAGTTGCCATGAAGGACTTTTTTGAAAAACACAAAGAAGAATACAGGGTCCCTGAAAAGATCAAAGTTGCGTATCTCGAAATCGACCCTGAAGCACTCGAACAGGGCATAGAAATTTCTGATGATGAGATTAAAAGTTATTATGAATACAATATTGATACCTATGCGGAGCCCAAAAAAGTGAAGGCCAGGCATATCCTTTTCAAACTTGATAAAAATGCTCAAGAGGATAAAGAAAAAGAGGTAAAGGAAAAGGCCCAATCGGTTCTAAAAGAGGCTCGTGAAGGAAAAGATTTTGCTGAGCTTGCCAAAAAATATTCTGAGGGCCCCACGAAATCAAAGGGGGGAGACCTGGGGTATTTTTCTGCCGGCCAGATGGTCAAGCCCTTTGATAATGTCGCCTTCAAGATGAAGGCCGGTGAGATCAGTGACCTTGTCCGGACCGATTTCGGGTATCACATCATCAAGGTGGAGGATGTCCAGGAGGCCAGCAGCAAAACGCTTGAAGAAGTCCGGGATAAGATTGAAAAGACTTTGGTCCAGAATACAACCGTGGAGCTGGCATACGAAAAAGGTCAGACCCTTATCGACCAGATGCCTTACGACACAGAACTGGCCCAGTATGCTGCCGAACATGACATTGATACAAAGTACACCGATTATGTAACCCAGGGCGAACGCATCCCCGGTATTGGAGGAGATAATAAGCTGAGTCAGACCCTCTTTTCCTTGAGCGAAAACGAAACGAGCGAACTAATTGAGCTGGGAGAAAAATACTATATCTTCCAGGTGGCTGAAAGAAAGGCATCATACCTGCCTGAAATGGAAGACGTCGCTGATAAGGTAAAAGAGGACTTTATTGATTATCTGGCTGGCGGAGAGGCAAAAGCTGCTGCGGAAGGTTTCCTGGCTGAGCTGCAAAAGGGGAAGGCCTGGGATGAAATTGCCGGGGAAAAGCAGTTGAAAACAGAGAAAACCGATTTTTTCACCCGCCGGGGATCTATTCCCAAAGTGGGTTACGCGCCCGAATTGCAGGAAACCTTGTTCAGGCTCAACGAAAACAAGAGATACCCTGATACTGTTTTTGAAAACGAGAAGGGGGCATTTGTTTTCAGATGGCAAGCATATGAAGGCGTTGATGAGGAAAAGCTTCAGGAAGAAAAAAACCGTTTCACTCGCGCTATAGTGCATGAACTGCGCGTGTAGTCATGCTTTTCTGAACCTCATGTAGTGTGAACTACACTTCGGGCCAGAAAATCATGCCCACACACACATCTCACGCACTCTAACACGTTTTTGTTCGAAGTTTTATGCAACGTTAGGGTTAACATTGCCCGGATTTTCTTATAACACCCCCGCAATTTTGTGTTTCTTTCCATTGAGGGGCAGATAAAAAGCATTGTTCTCCTCTTTGATGTGCGCTGCAAGCGTGTAATAGGCGGCACGATTGAAACGGGCCGGAAAAGCGGCGCTTTTGACGCTGCAGTACATCACATTGCCCTTTCCCACATAGAGTGTCCCGGGTACCAGATCTTCCTGTGAATCATCGCTTAGGAATAATGTGATCCTGGCATCTGTGTCCACGGCTGCGTCCTGGTAGGCCACATTCCGAACCACAAAAGCAGTGTCCTCCACATCCACATAACAACGTTTTCCGCCCCAGTTGATTACATAACGACCCTGGGAGTCCATCTTCATGTTCTCATAAAAGAGCCGAATAAAATCACGGCGGATCATCTCGGCACCCTCGTGGTGCCAGTGCCCCTCTTTGTCTATAAAGATCAGACAGGGAGGCAGATCGTTTATTTCTATTCCTGTCATTAATTCGTTTTTCTCCTTTTTCACTAAACACTGGTTACTGGTTGCTGGTTGCTAACACAATCCATCAATTTAGCCTATTTGAAAAAAGCCGTCAATTGCGTATGCCCTGGTTCGCTGTTCCTTGTCAGGCCCATTTTGTGCTATATCCTCAAATCCTCTTGACAACATTTGACGGTTGACTTAACAATGTGCATTCATTGATTAATAGTGCGTTTCCCAGTGTCTTTAGGCTTTTTTCTCAAGGAGGATCGGATATGGCAGATGCAGCAGACCTTCTGGATGCAAGGGATGTAAGTGAAATGCTTCCCGAAAGTGGGGTTACGAAGAAAAGAGGGCTCAAAGGGTCTGACAACCTTGGTTGGGGGATGAGAAATCGGCTGTCCCGTCTCATTAAGCCGGATGGACATTGCCAGTTCCTGCCGATCGACCATGGGTATTTCCAGGGGCCGACCCGTTGTCTTGAAAGACCTGAAGACACCATTCGGGATCTTCTTCCTTATGCGGACGGACTTTTTGTCACCAAGGGTGTTCTTCGGGCATCAATTGATCCGGATATTAAGACCCCCATTATTCTGAGGGTCTCCGGAGGGACCAGTGTGGTGGGAAAAGACCTGGCACATGAGATTATCACCACCTCTGTTGAAGAAATGATCCGTCTGAATGTGGCCGCCGTGGGGCTTTCCATTTTCGTAGGAACTGATTATGAAAAAGAAACGCTCCAGAGCCTGGCGCGCCTGGCGGATGAGTGTGAAACGTATGGTATCCCGGTTATGGCGGTGACAGCGGTCGGCAAAGAGCTTGAGAAAAGAACAGCCCGATATCTGGCCCTGGCCTGCCGCATTGCTGCTGAACTCGGGGCAAAGATCGTAAAGACATACTACAGTGCTGAAGACTTCGAAAAAGTAACAAACGGTTGCCCTGTGCCAATAGTTATTGCAGGCGGCCCCAAATGTGAAACTGAATTGGAAGTTTTTGATTTTGTCTATGATGGGATGCAGAAAGGAGCCATTGGGGTCAATCTGGGGAGAAACGTCTGGCAGCATCCGCATCCGGTTGCCATGATGAAGGCATTGAATTCAGTTATCCACGATAACGCCACCCCGAAACAGGCACTTGATCTTTTTGTGGACCTCAAGAACGACTGATTTT
>JAFDJF010000664.1 GCA_019307645.1 Deltaproteobacteria bacterium | reverse complement strand
CAAGATAAGGGATATTATCGGATACTACTGGAAAGCTGTTCCTGTAAAGGAGGTGGAATAAATGGCCGAAGGAATCAAAGATAAAGTAGCCATATTGGGTATGGGATGCACCCGTTTTGGTGAACGCTGGGAATTGGGTGCCGAAGATCTGCTGGTGGATGCATTCCTAGAATGCCTGGAAGATGCCGGCATTGGCAAAAATGAAATACAGGCAGCTTATGTAGGGACATGCTTTGATGAGGTGAATATTGGAAAGTCTGCAGAAAATTTCTGCGCTACAGGAGTGGAGGCCCTCAGGGGGGCATCCTATGCCGTGGCTTCAGGAACCTATGATATTGTGCTGGCGATCGGCATGGAGAAATTGAAGGACACCGGTTATGCGGGTCTACCCCAGGCAGGGGCCGGCATCAATATCATGCTCGGGGGTTACACCGGATCAGGGCCCGGGGCGTTTGCTCAGTTGGCTGCGCCTTACGGCAAAAAGTACGGGATAGAAATGGACAAAATCAAAGATGCCATGGCCCATATTTCAGTAAAAAGCCATGCCAACGGCGCCATGAATCCCAGGGCCCATCTGCGCTTCCCCTTGACCCATGACCAGGTAAAAAATTCACCTATTATTTCTCATCCCCTCGGGCTCTATGACTGTTGTGGCGTGAGTGACGGTGCGGCTGCGGCCATTGTGACAACGCCTGAAATCGCAAAGAGCCTGAAGCCCAGTCAGGATATTGTAAAGATCAAGGCCCTTCAAATTTCTGTTGCTTCAGGAGCGGAAAGTTTTACGAATGCCTGGGACGGCACCAACCTTCTTACCACGCAGACAGCTGCTGACAACGCGTACAAGGAAGCAGGCGTAAAAAACCCCAGAGAAGAGATCAGTATGATGGAGGTTCACGACTGCTTTTCCATTACCGAGATGATCACCGTGGAAGACCTTCATATTTCGCCCCTGGGGGGCGCGTATGAAGATATCATGAGTGGATTTTATGATCTCAACGGCAAAGTGCCATGCCAGGCGGATGGTGGTTTAAAATGCTTTGGCCACCCCATCGGCGCATCCGGTTTGCGGATGCTGTTTGCGGTTTATGAACAGCTTTTGGAAAGAGTGCCGCCTGAGAGGAAAGTTGAAGATGTCCGCTTGGGATTGATCCACAACCTGGGTGGCGAACCGTGGAAGGGCGTTGCTTCCATTGGGGTTTTCGGAAAGGATTAGTTATTTGATTGATCCGCCAGCATCCTTCAGCGGAGAAGTCATCCATATGAAAAAATAGGTTACAAGGAGGTTTTGAATGATTCCAGAAGAGATGAAGAGGTGTATCGGTCTGGTTGACCCGCCAATAATCTTTGAAATCGAGAAAGGGGCTATCAGGAGATATGCCGAGGCTGTAGGGGATGATAATCCCCTTCACAGGGATGAAGCGTATGCTGCCAACTCCAGGTACGGTGGCATCATTGCCCCGCCGGGTTTTTTTGGCTGGCCTTTGGGCCAAGCTGTTATTGGAAAGGCTGCGGGCCAGGTAATAACAGCGGCTTTCGATGCCGGTCATGTCATGATGCTTGATGCCGGAAAATCCTATGAGTTCTTTTTGCCCGTTCGTCCTGGGGACACTCTGATTTGCAGCCCGGAAGTTGAAGATGTCGTAGAAAAGGAAGGCAAGGGCGGGGCGATGTTCATTGTCAGCTTTAAAAACACATACAGAAATCAGAACGGAGATATCGTAGCCAACGCTTACCACAGCATGATATTTCGCTAATTTTCCACTTTTGGAGGTTACCATGACAAAAAAGCAAATATACTGGAATGATATAGAAGAGGGCTTAGAGCTATCCCCTTTACCAAAGGTTGCCACCACGCTTATGCTGGTAAAGTGGGCCGGCGCAAGCGGCGATTTCAATCCACACCATTATGAAGATAGCCTTGCAGATACTCAGGGAACCGGCGGCGTCATTGTCCACGGACTGCTTAAGCATGCCTGGCTGATCCAATTTGTGACCGGGTGGATGGGAGATGAAGGTACAATGAAGAAGTTTTCATGCCAATACCGGGGCCTTGATCACCCACGTAAAATGAAGACCATGGACCAACCCCAGGATGGAGAAACATGGCATTGCAAAGGCAGGATTGTAAAAAAGTTCATTGATGGAGATGATCATTGTGTGGATCTGGAGATCGGGATAGAGAATGGAGAGGAAAAAATAACAACCCCGGGTTCTGCTACGGTAACTCTTCCGTTGAAAGTCTGAGGAACGGAAAGTGAACAATACGCGGCTGGGATTGATTCACAATCTGGGTGGTGAGCCGGCAAGAGGTGGTACCTCTGTGGGCATTTTTGGAAAATACTAACTTTTAAGTATAATATTAGTAAATAGGAGGTATTTAAAAGATGGGGATGCTGGTTGGAAAAGTTGCGGTAATAACCGGGTCAGGCAGGGGTCTGGGAAGAAGTCATGCTTTATTGATGGCTCAGGAAGGCGCGAAGATCGTAGTCAATGACCTTGGGGTGGAAGGGGACGGCGAGGGCGAGAGGGTTTCCGGACCGGCCGATGACGTGGTCAAGGAGATCAAGGATGCCGGCGGAGAGGCAGTGGCCAACCACGAGAGCGTCACCGATTTCAATGGGGCCAAAAGGATCATCGACTGTGCAATTGAGAAT
>JAFDJF010000663.1 GCA_019307645.1 Deltaproteobacteria bacterium | reverse complement strand
ATACTCCCCACATCTCCCGTGTGGCCGCCGCCTTCCGTACCCTGACAGACAAGGATGTCAATGCCTGCTTCTTTATGCTTAATGGCGTGTTTTACACTGCCGCAGAGCGCGGCAACCATCCGTCCCGCATCTTTAACCTCTTTGACCACATCTACAGGAGGTGTACCGAGCGTATTGGCAATGAGGGCCACCTTATCGTGCTTGAGTGCCGTCTCTACAAGTGGACCGGCTGTGGCTTCGGTCCAACCGAGCAGTTGCGGTACTTCGGTTCCTTCGGGAAGTTCGGGTACGCCGGCATCGGCAAGGAGTTTTTTTGCAAAATCCCGGTGTCCCTGGGGAACCATGTCGAGAAGTACTTTTTCAAGCGCTTCAGCAGACATGTCCTGTCCCTTGCCCTCGTACTTGGAGGGTATCACCATATCAACTGCATAGGGGTTGTCGCCCACATGCTCGTCGATCCATTTGAGGTTATCTTCGAGTTCATTTGCGGTAAAGCCCACAGCGCCCAGCACGCCGAGCCCTCCGGCATTGCTGACTGCCGCCACGACATCAGGGCTCGCGCATAAATAACTTCACATTTTGGCATCTCATCTTCAGGTCATTTTTGGCAGGTTTTAAAAAGCAAAAACCTTGAAATAGTCCACTATTACTGCGCCTTTTGCTTTTTACAATCTACCAAACCTAACCTAAATCTGAGCGCCAAAAATGTGAATTTATTTATGCGCGAACCCTTAATTGTAACCCCCGGCTATGCTGGAGGACTGGATTATGTCCTGAAATTTTCGGGTTGGATTGAGCACCACCGATCTACAGGGACTCGGAAACGAAACGTTCGGCTATTGAAGGCTTTTGTGAATCGGCAGCATCTCGTATTTATCACCCCAACCTTGAACCGTGAACCCTTGAACCTTGAACCTGGCAGTTTCTACAAAACTTGCTTAAGTTTTTCTGTCAGCGGGGGCAATATTTTTTTGTAATCCCCTACGATGCCGAACCTGGCAAATTTGAATATCTGGGCATTTTCATCAATATTTACAGCCACGATATTCTTTGAGCCTGAGCAGCCGGCAATGTGCTGGATTGCGCCGGAAAGCGCCACCGCAACATAAAGATTCGGGCCGACGATTTTTCCGGTCAGCCCCACCTGGTGCTGTTCCGATATCAATCCGGCATCTACGGCGCCCCTTGACCCCCCGACGCCTGCCCCGAGGACCCGGGCAAGCCCGTTTGTGATATAAGTTTCAAAATCTTCGGAATTACTGATACCTCTTCCTCCGGAGACAACGATCCCCGCGTTTTCAATGTTCGGGCCTTCGGTTTCCTCCATGACCCTGTCCACAAATTTGGCTTTGACCGCGGAGGTATCAACCCCGGCAGATATGTCCACGATTTCTCCCTGGAGGCTGTCATCCCTTTCAAGGGGTTCCATGGCTCGGCGCCTGATGGTCGCTATTTGAGGCCAGCCTTCTTCCATGCCGTATGTGGCCAGGACATTTCCGCCGGAAACAGGCTTCACCACTGTAAGTCCATTAGCTTCTGGGTCCATATCAATCTCTACGCAGTCTGTTACAAGGCCGGTTTTCAGTCTGAAGGCCAGCCGGGGCGCCAGATCCCTTCCTGTCAGCGTCTGTCCAAAGAGTATAATGGCCGGTTTTACGGTATCTGTACAGAGCTTTTCCATAATTGCAGTATAGGATGCACCTTCAAAATGCTCTGTGGGGGCATCCTTTATGACATAGACCTTGTCGGCGCCATAGGCGACAGCATCCCGGCTCCAGTTGTCGGCCTTTCTGTCTATCAATACGGCAGCCAGTTGTTCACCCCTGACGTCTGCGAGTTTTCTGCCGATTCCGAGTAATTCCAGGGTAACGGGGGAGAGTTTTTCCTCTCCAATTTCACCAAATATCAGAACATTTTTATGGTCAGTCATGGGGATCCTCTGATGTTATATTATATTTTCGATTTTCAACCGCGCCACCAGCGTGTCGGCAGCCAGGCCGAAATCTTTCGCATCCATAAACTCGCAAGCACCCTCAATTTCCGGGAGTGCAAGTTCCTTAACCCACGTCTTTGCTCCGGATGCGCCTACCATTGACAGGTCCGCATCAATATCGGATGCCGACCAGACTGGGATCTTTCGCTTTTTTGCCTTTATGATACGGGGCAGGGGAGCGATTCTGGGCATGAGGGCCTCGTCCCCGGCAATGGCGATCACGCAGGGCACAGGAAGTTCCAACAACTCATGACCGTTTTCCAGAATACGTCTCGCCCGTACACACCTGTCCCCGGGTTCGATTTTTGTGACGGACGTGGCAGCAGAGATCTCCAGTATCTCTGAAATCCCCAGGGCCACCTGTCCACCATCCCAGTCTGCCGCCTGGATGCCGCAGAGGATAAGGTCGTACTCACCGATTTTTTTGATCGCCATGGCCAGAATGTATGCCGTGGACCAGCTGTCTCCACCGGTAAAGGCAGGATCGTCCAGCAGGATGGCCTCATCCGCTCCCATTCCCAGAGTTTGCCTCAGATCTCGAACAACCCTGTCTGAGGGTCGTGTGGCCAGGCTGATTACTGTCAGGGTCCCCCCAACCTGATCTTTGATCTGCAGGCCTGCTTCCACGGCATTTTCATCAAAAGGACTGAGCACAAGAGGCACATCTTCAGGCAGGGTAATCCTTTTTGTCTCATTATCAACGCCATAGGCGGAGGCCGGGGTATCGGGGTATGGAACCTGTTTAACGCAAACAATGATGTTCATGATAGGTCACTCCGGTTTTTTGGGACCATGTAGTCCAAAATTGATGGACTAAATATTCCAACGGATACTATATGAAGTGAACCGCCGCTGTCAAGAGAAAAAGTTGTTGAAAATAACGAATACCTTTATATTTGTTGACATAAATATGTTGATACTATATGTTGAAAACGTAACCATATTGCTTTCG
>JAFDJF010000662.1 GCA_019307645.1 Deltaproteobacteria bacterium | reverse complement strand
TTCAGGTGGAGCCCCGAAACGCCATGGTGGAGGTTTCTGACAAAGGCTGTCTGAAATGTCATGAATCCTATGAGAAGATGTCAACGGTCTTAACCAGTAACTTTCCCCCAGTTGTCAAAAGTGAAATTCAGAAGTCCTGCACTAAGTGGGAGGCCTTTCCTGTAAATCCGCATGAATCGCATTATGGTGAGATGAAGTGTACACAGTGTCACAGTATTCACGGGGAATCCAGGCTCTACTGCAATACATGCCATGATTTCAAAGACATTGACGTACCATAGAAGTATAGGTAACTACTGAGGTTATAAGGTTCACGGTTTAGGGTTCAAGGCTAAAGCGATGAAGGAGGGGCTCTATTCTTTAGACAATACCCTGTTTATCCGGTTTTTTGATATGCCTAAACGGTCTTGCACACAAAGTCCAAGGAACACGCGATATCGCTCTGGAAACATGAAGAAAATCCCGATAAAATCGGGTTTAGCCGTGAACCGTGAACCCTGAACCTGACCAGTTACAAATATAGAACATAACCTACTACGCGCATACTTAATTTAAGGAGGACTTAATAATGCCTGATGATAACGGTAAAAATGGTATTACACGAAGGAATTTTATGGGACGTCTTGCTGCCGGTACAGGCGCAGTTGGCGTGGCCTCCACCGGTCTAATGAGCATGGTGCCCGGCAAAAAAGCCCATGCCTCTCAGAAAAAATCCGATGTTGATGGTTTTGTGGATGATAATGTAAGCCCGATACCGCCTATTGACCCACCGGCAATGTGGGACAAAGAGGTCGACGTGGTCGTCGTTGGTGGCGGCGGGGCCGGTCTTACTGCCTGCAACAAGGCCATTGAGAACGTGGATTCCGTACTCGTTGTAGAAAAATTCTATAATGCAGGCGGCTCTACAAGGGAAGCAACCGTGGCAATCTGTTGGGGAACCAAGGCACAGAAGAGACTCGGCATTGAACCTGATCCCGCCTGGCTGGTTGACTGGTCTCTGAAAGATTCAGATTATACGGTCGATCCGGATCTAATTGCCCATCTCATCCCAAAGGCCGCCGAATGCATGGACTGGATTGAAGATATGGGTTACTGGAAGTGGGAGGTCTATTACTCTGAGGGAGTGCCCTTTGCCCATTTCCCTGAAAATACGTTCAAGAAGACCATGATGCTCAGGACCCAGGGTGTGGTCACAGACACGCTTTATCAAGAGGCGGTGAAACGGGGTGTTGAGTTCATGTTCAGGACCAAGACAGAGCGCCTTGTGAGGGACGGGGACAGAATCGTCGGCATCAAGGTGGAAAATCAGGGGAGAACCCTTTATATAAAGGCCAAAAAAGGTGTGGTATTGTGTGCGGGTGGCATGTCTATGAATAGGGATATGCTCAAGGAATATATGCCTTTCACCTATCAGGGTTGTGCCAGCTCTTACAATATGCCCGGTAATACCGGAGATGCCATCCGGATGGGATTTGGCGCAGGATCTGACATCGCAGGTTATAATTCCGTGGCTGTATTTGATAATTCACTCCCCTATTTTGAGGAAGGGTATGACTGGTACCGGTACCTGTATAACGGTGATATCCAACTGGCAAGGCAACCATGGCTATATGTAAACAAGCATGGTGAGCGGTTCATAAATGAGCAGAAATTTGGCCCGGGGTTGAGCTTTACCCTCCTTGCGGATGAACAGATGAAGCAGGTGGGCGGCCGCAGTTATGTGATCTATGACGCCAATTATGAAACAGACATCCATAAATTCAAAGACGTCCAGGATTTTTGCGAGATTCCTTTATTGCCTGATATGCCGGGGATGAAGGAATGGGCCGAAGATCCGGAAACCAGGGACCTTTGTCCGGCTGACTGGCGGGTTGCGGTCAAGCGGGCCCTTGATCTGGGAATGATAAAAAAGGCCGACACCATAGAAGAACTGGCCGACCAATTGGAGATTGACCCGAAAAGGCTTAAAAAAACGGTTATTAAATACAACGAATACTGTGCCAAGGGAAGAGACAGACAGTTCAGGAAGGCCAAACAATATTTGGTTCCTGTAAAGAAGGCGCCGTTTTACGGCATAAAGGTAGGGGCGCAGATTGTCGATACGGAATGCGGCCTGAAGGTTAATTATGATTATCAGGTAATCGACAAAGATCGCAAGCCTATTCCAGGACTCTATGCGGCATCTCACACAGCAGGGGGCGTAGTTGGAGAGAACAATGTAAGCTCGTCAATGAATGTTGGGGATTGCTGCCAGGCCTATGCCACCGGTTATATTGCCGGTGAAAGTGTGGCAAAACTGGGTTAGAGATGTTATTGTTTTAGGCAATTACGTGGTTATAATTGAAGCCCCCGCTGAAACTGCCGGGGCTTTTTTTGTTGGATAAAGGATAATTG
>JAFDJF010000118.1 GCA_019307645.1 Deltaproteobacteria bacterium | reverse complement strand
GCTAAAAATCACAAAGTCACTCATTCACTGGATTGATGAGGCGCTTATGTGCCTTTTCTTTTTCACGGTGGGACTGGAAATTAAGCGGGAAATTCTTGTGGGAGAGCTGGCTACGATTAAAAAAGTGCTACTCCCGGTCGCCGCGGCTTTAGGCGGCATGCTGGTGCCCGCTGCCATATATATGGCTTTTAATTACAACACGCCTTGTGCAAAGGGGTGGGGTATCCCAATGGCCACCGATATAGCCTTTTCGCTTGCAGCCCTCGCGATCTTAGGCAGCAGAATTCCGTTTGGAATAAAAATTTTTCTGTCAGCTTTCGCCATCGCAGATGACCTGGGCGCTGTTCTGGTCCTGGCGCTTTTTTATGCCCAGTCGATCGCATGGGAGTGCCTTCTGATTGCCACTCTGTTTCTTGCGGCTCTTGCGTTGGCCAATTATCTGTGGATCAGATGGACATCTGTATACGCAATTTTAGGCGTCGGAATGTGGTTCTGTATTCTTTGCTCAGGCGTTCATGCGACGATTGCAGGAGTTCTGGTGGCACTGTTTATCCCTGCAAAAGGCAAATACGACACTCACACGCTTATAGAAAAGATAAGGGCATCCATTGACACAATTGAGTGCAGTGACGGTTGTGGCTACACTATTTTGTTGAACAAAGATCATCAAAATGCGGTACATAATATCGAGCTTGCCTGTCATGAAATTGAAACGCCTCTGCAAAGGCTTGGATACGGTCTCCAGCCCTGGGTAACGTTCCTGGTCCTGCCCCTGTTTGCCCTGGGTAATTCCGGGATTGTTTTTCATGATATAAATTTATCGCAGGACTTAACACACCCGATTACCCTCGGAATTGTGCTGGGCCTTGTTCTTGGGAAGCCCCTGGGTATTTCATTGTTCACATTTCTGGCAGTGAAAATACTGAAGACACCGCTAATGACGGGGATTTACTGGCACCACATAATAGGGGCGGGTATTCTTGGCGGTATCGGCTTTACCATGTCTTTATTTATTTCAGGCCTGTCTTTTTCAATACCTGAATACGCGAACCTTTCAAGGCTCGGCATATTGATGGCCTCAATTATTTCAGGTACTCTTGGGGTAGTTGTACTGGGTTATTGGGCCAGGAGAAAAAACTGAGCCCTTACAGAATGGGAGGACCTCGAAATCCTGCCATGGTGGGATTTCGAGGCCCGTTTTATATAAACTGGGGCGGTTGAGGATCGGACAAAGATGATCTGAATATGGAAAGCCAAAATGCCAGGTTGTTCTTACGCGAACTCTCAGTAGTCCTGGTTAGGGGACGAGCCATACCGCGCAATCTGATGCTTTATTAATAATATACCTTGAAACGCTTCCCATGAAAAAAGATTCGTTTGCACCTTTCCTGCCGACAACCACAATCCCGAAATTCCCTTTTTTGGCTTCATCGACAATTGTTTTGCCTATATTTATCGTGCTTTTGACTTCCCTGATAACAATCCGGTCTTCCCTAATGCCCGCCGCTTTAAATCTCTGCTGGGCGTGGACGTAAAAGCTGTCTACGCATTTTTTGTCACCGTAAGTTATAACATCCTCAACGATTTCCCCCTCTGCGTCAAACTCGATGGTACAATAATCCCTCAGCGTTGGCGTTATATGCAACAAAGTAAATCGAGCGTTCGGGTTGTCTCCCACTATAAAGCTGAGGTGGTCCACTGCGTTGAGCGCGCTTTCAGATCCATCAATGGCGACCATGATCTTATTGGATGCCATCTCTCCATCGATGGCCCAGACAGGGATAACGTTCGCATGTTCAATCACAGTATTCGCTACACTACCGGTAAATGCTTCTTCCAGTCTGGAAATTCCCCTTCGACCCAAAACAATCGCATCATAATGATTGCGTCTGGCATAATTAAGGATGTCTTTTGCGACCCCCATGATTCTGGGCTGCGTTATCAGATCGACCGATTTTTCATCGACACCTTTTTCGATCATCTTGGACTTGAAACCTTCAAGAAGTTCTTTTGATTCATTTTCATTCTTGGCGGCAACTTCTTTTAGCGCGGATCTGGCTTTGGCGTCGATGTTTGAATCATGCACCAGATATTCTGAAATTGTCGGCTGGACACTAAAAAGGGTGTAGGAAAGATCGGTGACAACTGATCTCATTTTGACAGCATATTCAATCGCCTTTTTTGAATGAATAGAATCATCAATGGCGACCAAAATTCTTTTTTCCAAGACAGGTCCTCCTTTATTTTTCAAATATTAACACACTGATACTGATAAGCTCTTGCTTTTTTGATGGTGAAGTATAGGGAAGTTGGGTTCATGTGTCAAGTTCAAGTGAATACGCCGTGTTGTGGACGAAATTTAGCGACTGATGACGGATTCCCTTCATTTTTCCCTAAGTGTTCTGAAAAGCGCCTTTCTGTGTCAGATCTTATGGCGCTACTTTACAACACCCTCCTTTCTCAACTCGTCAATCTCCTCATCGGAAAATCCTATCTCATTTAATACCTGGTTTGTATGTTCGCCGAGTGCAGGGGCATGGGACCGGGGACCTGCTGAGCATGCGCTGAAATGCGCGGGATATCCTGGAATATTCAGCCTGCCGTGAACAGGGTGGTCAAATGGAACAATATATTTGTTGGCAAGAGCCTGTGGATCGGTTTCAACCTCCTGAATTGTTTTTACCGCACAGAACATGAGCTTGTGTTTATAAAAAATGTCCATCCACTCATCCCGTGTCTTTGTGGAAAACACTTCATCAAAAATGGGTATCAGCTCTGAAAAATTGGCAGGACCTGCGGCATCGGTTGTAAAGTGTGGGTCGTCAATAAATTTGGACTTACCCGTGACTTTGCAGAATGTGGCCCAGTACTTTTCTTCAGGGTGATGGGTCCCCATGATCCACCTGTCGTCCCTGCAACGGAATATGTTGCGCAAAGGAGAATGCTCATCCCGGGAAATCGGTCCGCAGGGATCAATGGAAAGGGTGTTTGAAATCATCACATTGAGTTGCTGCAGCCAGAGCGCCGTACCGTAGAGGGAGACGTGGACCTCCTGACCAATCCCTGTCCGTTCCCTCACGAACAGGGCGGTCATCACAGCGTGGCTTGCCGCAATGGCCGTGGCCTGGTCCAGGATGCCTAGACGCAAAATCACCGGCTCTGGTGTGGCGGTCACAAACATCATTCCGGTGCTGGCCTGCCCCATGGAATCAAAGGCCCCGACATCGCTCAGGGGCCCCTCAGGACCGTAGCCCGAGACATTGGCATGGATAATTTTCGGGTTTATCCGGAAGATGGCCGGATAGTCAATACTCAGCGCTGATTTGGTACTCTTACGCAGATTGGTGAGAAACACATCTGCGTCTTTCACCAGACGATTAAAGATCTTACGCCCTTTGCTGTTCTCAATATCGAGGTAGATGCCTTTTTTGTTTCGATTTGTAGCCTCGAACATGGCGCCGGCCCCGTTTTCAAACGCCAGATCCATCCCGGCCACATTGGTCCAGTACCGCTCAGGATCTCCGATGCCCGACTCTACTTTAATGACATCTGCCCCAAGATCACCCATTATGGCGCTGCACCCGGGACCGGCATGAAACACCCCGTACTCAACAACCTTAATCCCCTCAAGCGGCCCGGGTTTATCCTGATGTTCTGTTCCGTGGTTCGGCATGTATAATCTCCCTCAGCTTTTCCATATGAAATCCATTCCGTTCTTACTGAACCGAGTTGTGTGTCGTCATTCCAGCAACCATGTCCTCGACCTGATCAGGGAGCGGGAATCCAGTTTTTTTCAATGCGTTTCTGGATTCCGGCTTTCCGCTACGCTTCGGCCGGAATGACATAATTTGCTGTCGGGTTAACAGTTCATTGTTCCATCGTGAATTCCCATTGACAGGCAATCTCATCCGGGCTCTTGCGCGGGGCCTGTTTCAAGGGCTTCACTGCCATTTTGGGGTTGACGGCAGCCATGTACGCCTTCATGGCCTCGTGTTCCAACACGCGACACATCCATTTAATCCTCTCAGGGTCACGTTTTTCCAATGAGGCTAAGGCGGGACAATGGCGAACCGTGAGAACAGCATGATTTTTATTCTTTAAATCCCAGTCATAGTCATATACGCCCTGGGCAAAGGAAGGGAGCACCTGATTTGCTTTTACATAGGCCTCAACATCGCTGCCCTGGATGTTCAGCGCGTCCATGGTCCACTTCATCTCATGCCTGCCTATTCTGCACCAGTTTTCCAGCAGGCATTCTCGAGAAGCATCATCGCTGACTTTTTTGCGCATCTGCTCCTGCCAGTAAGCATCTATGGTCAGCAATTCCTTGCAGTATGCCTGGAGCAATTTCACCAGCGCTTCTTTGGAAAATTGCTCGTATTTGATGTTCCTGATAAATGGGCCGCTGTAGTCTTTTAGTTCTTCCATTGTTATCCCCCTTTTTCCTAAAATGGTTTGCCTGACATCCTTTGTGCCTGTTTTTTCGTGTCCCCGTTTTTCGTTGGTCACAACTGATGCCGTTCCTGGGCTGAAAGCAAGAATTTACGCGAGCCCTAAGGGTTCGCGCAAAAATAAATTCACATTTTTGGCGCTCAGATTTAGGTTAGGTTTGGTAGATATTGAAGAGCAAAAGACGCAGTAATAGTGGACTATTTCAAGGTTTTTGCTCTTCAAAATCTGCCAAAAATGACTTGAAGATGAGATGCCAAAATGTGAAGTTATTTTTACGCGAGCCCTAAGGTGCAGTTTGTTTTTTTAAGGGCCTGCCATAGAATGGCACGGTCATAGCAAAAATTCAATCTGAGAAATCCGAGAGTGGTAATTTCGGTGCGAGAGTATACGGATTGACAATTGTGTGTCAAGTTTAACCGGTGTCCATACAGAGACGGAAACTTGAAAATTATGGAGCATTTTCGGAAAGATCAATAAAATCAGTGTATTGCAGTGTTCTGAACTGTTACTGGCTGATGCCTTGAAGAATTTAAGATCAGCAGGTCAAGTCGGAGGATGTATCGGGAGTGGCTTGGTAGAAGTGCAATGGTTGTCAGGCCGGTACGCGTCTCCGCCGGTTCCGTGCAGCAGGGGCGGAAATGATTTGGCTGTTTCTTTTTTTTCGCTGAGATTCAAAACCATGGTCGCACCCTGGCTTCCAATCCGGTAAATATTTTTAGGATGTTCGGCCATGGCCACAGGCATTTCAGCGGTAATGAGAGGGCGCTGCAGCATTTTTTCGTAGAGATCAATGTACTGACGAGCCGTGCGCGTATAACTGAAAGCGGCAGCACTCTGTTTCATTATCCGTTGGATCTGCGGTGCCCTTACCTTTTCGGGAAGATTGTGAAAAAGCATGGCCTGTTCGATGGCCCAGAAAAGACCATTGGAATCGAAAGTTTCAAACAGGAAGCCGTTGCCGGTTTTTTTATTCACGTCCATGTGCTCAATTGTATCGTGAATTCCTCCGGTATCGTGTGCAACCGGAAGTGCCCCATAGATGGGACCGATCATCTGCGGCAACCCGCACGGTTCAAAAGCCGACGGCATCAGTACAAAATCTGAGGCCCCGTATGCCAAACAGGCCATGGCCTCATCGAAGTCGCGTAAGGCGACCCGGTCAAACAACTGATGGAATTGCACAATTTCTTTGAAATGTTTCTGAAACTCCCCACTGGCCACAAAAACGATCTCCAGATTCTGCTCCCAGTGGCGTGAAACAATATTATAAAGAATTTCTGCCAGCAGCTGGCAACCTTTTTGAACCGTATCAAGGCGGGAAGGCCAGAAGAAGAGGGGCGCCCGTTCATCCTGGATCAGGCCCAGGGTTTTCTGGAGGGTAAGCTTGTTTTTCTGTTTCCCTTTAACGTGGTTTTCGGGGCCATACCGACATGCAAGATTCTCGTCTGTGATTGTGTCAAAAGAGGGATCCGGGGCATTAAGTATCCCCACAGCGCATCCTGCCTCCATTTTGTGGGCAAGTTCCTGCCTCAGATGCGCCCCAACAAAGCCGTGGCGGCCGTCAACCATCTCCCTCAGGAAGGTCGGGCTTACGGTATTGACAAAGTGGGCGGCAAAGATGCCGCTTGCAAGGAAGTCCACGGGATTTGTATCCCGGGCCTCCTCGTAGTTTATTGGCATATGCTCGAAAAAAAGATGCTTCCAGAATGATGCGGCATCGATTCCCCTGTCCTCGATGTATGCCATGTGGCTTTTTACGGTGTGGATGTTGTGCACTGTAAAAAGGCAGGGGATATCCAACTGCCTTGCCATGGCAGGAATCAGACCGGTCATCCAGTCATTGCAGTGGATGAGATCAGGCCTCACATGCGGGACAATGTTGTTGATTACCTCACGCTGGAAGGCAAGGGCAATCTTGGCGTTTTCACACCCATAACTGGAGTAGACACGGCGCACGTAGAAAAAGACCCTGTCTTCGGCAAGGTGAATCCTTTCCTCAGGCATTCTGCACCTGATGGTGTTCAACTCTTTTGTTATCAGGGGCATGAAATGGGCATCGAAGATAGTGCGATAATCCGGAAGGGCCACATGAACATCCGCACCTTGCTCGAATAGGGCGCTGATCAGAGCCGCCGAGACATCGGCAAGCCCTCCTGCCTTGGCTGAGAAACTCTCTGCTGGGTTACCCATCCCCTCAGGCAGATACGTGACTTCCGGGGTTACAATAAGAATGCGGGGGTTGCCCGGAGTATTGTTCATGGCAGAACTCCTTTTCCATCTGGGAGGAACAACTCAGTGTACTTCTATGAATGAGTTCTTGCCTCCAAAAGGACTTTCTACGGAGTTTGGATTATCCTGGTCTTCAACCCACATGTCATCTACAACAAATTTATACTGGTATTTGCCTGGCGCAAGGGCGATGGTCTTTGTCCATGTCCCATCTTCCATACGCTCCATCGAAAAATCGTCGGTTGGAATCCAGTTGGAGAAGCTTCCGGCAATTCTGACCGATGTTGCTTCAGGCGCATGAATGAAAAATTGCTTTTTAATCGTGGCTGGTTTTGACAATGCTCTTTTTTGTTGTGGAGCCCTTAGAACT
>JAFDJF010000661.1 GCA_019307645.1 Deltaproteobacteria bacterium | reverse complement strand
GATTTCATCCATTTGTTCTTTTCTTTTTTTAAAAATTCTGAATTCTCCATCAGAAACTGGACAATGTCCATTTTGAGATCCGTCTTGTCCTCGGTGCTTTTTTTATAGACCGCTTCAAATTCCGGATAATCCCTGGTCACTTCCAGGAAGAATGACTGTTCCCCCAGATCCCTTTGGTTTTTATTGCAGTCATTGTATCGTTCTATTTCCTTCAAATATTCGGTATTCGTTACCTTCTTTATTGATTGCAGGAACACGTCAAAGTAAAAGTCCACCCTCTTTGACAGCGTCACATGCGGCCGATTCAGTTGTGAAAGCGTGTCATAATATCCGACAAGATTATCGATTCCGCGCGCGAATTCGATAACATAGTCCACCCACCGCCCTTTTTCAGACCTGAGTCCTGCAATCGACCGCTTATCTGAAAGGGCCCGGCCCGTGAAATCATCATCCCATGTATGGCGAAAATAAAGGTTGTTCTGAAAAAAATCCACATGTGCAATAACATGGTAGAAAATCATCACGTTTAACCAGTCCGGGTTGTTATCATTATAAAAAGAGATAGCCGGACGTGTGTTGATTACGGTCTCATACGGATTGCCGGGGTAAAGCTCATACTTGCCCTTCTCTTTAAGGACCTCTACATCGTGGACCCAGTAATCATAAAGGGTGGGAATCATCATCTTGGGTGACAGTTCCAGAAGATCTCGGTTTGTAACGATATATTCCAGTGTCTCCTCTTCAAAACGCAGACCCGCCGCTCGTGCACGCTCCTTGCAGCCCTCCATGATTCCTTTTGTGTGCTGGTTTACCAGTTCCATAACATCTCTTTTGGACTTCCAGTCCCTTGATAATATCAACTTATAAGCTTCTTAATCCCTTCAATCAGCCGGGGTTCATCCGCATTTTCCTGCATAACATCGAGCCGCAGCAAATCAGCCTTTTCGGTCAGCATCCCTGACTTCCTTAGGTATTTTTCAACTTCTGTTTTATCACCGGACCCGAATGCACTTTGAGCGATTGTTATCCCGACCCTGTTTGCATAGGTCAGAATCTTCTTCATCTCGGGAATCGCCTCTTTCCCTTCTGTGTCCCAATCATCACCATCCGTGCCGTGAAAAACATAGATATTGTAGTCCTGCACCAGATTTTCCTTTTCCACAATCTCATTCACCAGCCTGTATGAGGAAGCGACCCTGGTTCCACCTGCAACTTTGGAGTTATAATATGCATAGAAGTCAGAAACTTCCTTTGCCTCTGTATCATGCAATATGAAGCGCGTCTCCACCTGCCTGGCATACTGGTACAGGATCCAGCTGTAGATCAGAACATGCTGTGACACAACAATCTCAGTAGGTTTCCCGGACATGGAACCGGAATAGTCTCGAAGGAAGAACACCATGGCCTGAGATTCATAGTCCATCTCGCGGGATAGGATCCGATAGATCCTGTCGCTGGGTGAGATCAAAAAACGGGTGGAATCAATATCTTCTCCTTCCGGGACATTGCCCAGATGGATATTCGTCTCAAGGATCTTCCTGAGCGTCGCCTTTTTGTCCAGAAGCTGCCCAAAGCCCTTGTGTCTGTCCGTCAGATCATATGTGTAACGGGTAAGCGAGCGCTTTTTCCCCTTGTCTTTGAGGTTGGGGAGTTCAAATTGCTCAGTAAGAATTTTTCCCAGATCATAGGCACTGGACTCCATCTCATGAGGGGTATCCCCTCCCTGCCCGGGGCCGGCCCCGCTTCCATCCTGCTCACGAATAGGCTGCTCGCCAATGACCTCACCCTCTTCGCCCTCTCCTGCTCCTCCGGATGCGCCTTCTTCTTTTGGCGGCTTAATCGTGTCATGGACTAATTTTTCTTCCACCGTGGTAGGGACGACCACAATCTTTTCCTTGCCCCCTTTCCCAGGCTTGATCAACCGGCCCACACGGATTTTCCGCGGGAACCCGTCTTCTTCTCTCTTTTTATCTCTTTCCAGAAGCTCGTCTATGGAACTGAGGCAAGTCGTGTAGGTAGGTTGAGCAGGACCCATATCCTGAAGTGTGGGAAGGTCATTAAATTCATAAGGGCTGTCTGGCGCAGGAGAAAAGCTCCGGGACTCGGACTCATCGTCCGGAGTCTCACTGGAAATCTCATGGGTGTCCTGATAATTCAACTCCAAAAGCATTCTCTTTTCCTGCGCGGCAGTCAGGCCCCTTTCCTTGATCTCACTAAAATATCTTTGCAGTTTTGGGTCCATGCGCCCTCCGCCCGCCTTGCTCTTTTTGAATAATCCGGCAGAACGCCTTAAACAGGCAATCATCAGCTGTCAGTTGTCATAGCCTTACTTCTCGTTTTCCTGCGTGCAGAAGTATTCAATGGTTTTCTGTGCGCATGTCTTGCAGTAATTGAGCTTATTGAGCATG
>JAFDJF010000117.1 GCA_019307645.1 Deltaproteobacteria bacterium | reverse complement strand
GGATGTTGCGGAAGTTCTGCGATGGCCATCACCTGGGCACACGGGACATCTTCGGTTTCCAGTCGCGCAATGGCCGCTTCGACTTCCATCTCCGAGGCGACGGCAGTAATTTTTCCAAACATCTCCTCGACTAACGGCAGGTTTTGCATCCGGTTTTCAATGGTAGCCAGACGAGGATCATCTCCCACATCCACGCCAAATGCGCGATAAAGCCCGAAAAACTCCTTATCGTTCACCGGGGCCACCTGTGCCCACCCGTCTGTAAAGCGCAGGGGCTTTGCCGCCCTTGTGAGCGGGGTTCCCACCTCCATGCCTTCCTTTTCCTGAAACGTGGCCTCCGCCCCAACGTCCGGCCACAAAAAGGCCACCACGCAATCGGCCATTGCGAGCTGAATATGCTGTCCCCCTGTTCCTTGTTCGCGCGCAAAAAGTGCCGCTGTAATCGCCTGGCTTGCGGTAACTGCAGTCAGTTTGTCCACAAAAATCTGGTAAAACTGTACGGGTTCTCCGGTCTCAGGATCGGCCTGGGATTGTGCAATCCCGGAAAACGCCTGCATCACGTTATCCCAGGCAGGCTTTTTCGCATATGGCCCCTTTTGTCCAAAGCCCGTCACCGAGACATAAATAAGCGCCTCATTGACCGCGCACATGTCGTCGTAGCTGATACCTAACCGCTCAGTGACGCCCGGTCGGAAATTGTGAATGAACACATCCGCGCGGGCAGTAAGCTTTTTTACCAATCCGCAGCCACGAGCGGATTTCAAATCAATCGCAATCGAGCGTTTTCCCCGGTTCACATTCTGGTGGATCGCAGTCACACCGTTGCGATTCGGACCAACGAAACGGAGAACATCGCCGATCCCCGGTACCTCGACCTTAATGACGTCAGCCCCCTGGTCAGCCATGATGCGAGCCGCACCCGGAGCCGCCAGCGCTGTTGCCAACTCGACTACGCGAATTCCTGATAAAGGTCCTTTTTTTCCCATCGTGTGTTTCCTCCCATAGAGCAATGACCGCTTCGCCGTCACCAAGATCCAGTAAAGATCCTGGCCCGGAAGACCAGGTTTTAAAAGCCGAATAGATACAGATTAAAAAGGAACAATTTTTGGGCCGTACCCCATTCCTATCTCATTTCTGGATGGACACCAGTTATTCTTGTCTGACTCATATCCCAATCCCGATACAGTAGGTCTCATTTCTCTTCGGTGGTTATCACACCTTCGACGATCATGTCCGCAATCTCATCCTCCGAGAATCCTAGGATTTCTTTGTACACGAACTCATTATGTTCACCGATGCACGGTGCCGGCCGAGTTATCCTGCACGGTGTTTTAGAGAGATGATAGGCTGGAGAGTGATATGAATGCGGACCGATCTCCGGGTGATCCAGTAAGGGAAAGTAGTCCCGATGCCCTAGCTGGGGATCATTGAGAAGATCTTCACCGGTCTGAACCACACCCGCAGGTACACCGGCTTCCTGCATCATCGTCATCACCTGTATCGGCGTATATTTCCTGGTCCAATCGCCAATACGACCATCCAACTCATCTTCGTTTTTTTTCCGGTCGCGGGAAGTGGCAAATTTAGAATCATTGGTCCATTCGGGATCGCCGATAACCTTGCAGAAATTCTGCCACTGCTCATCATTGGCAACGGCGATTGCCACCCACCTGTCTACACCATCACATGGATAGACCCCATGAGGAGACATCTCCCGATCCCGATTGCCCATCCGGCCAAGAATACGGTTGATGAGGTGCCATGAAATTCAACCCGGCTTCCAACTGCGACTGCTCGATGTACATACCTTTCCCCGTCCTGCGTCGCCGAATGAGGGCCCCGATTACAGCAATTATCAAATACCAGGGAGAAATATAGTCGGAATAGGCAGTTCCTCCGAGGTTTGGCTCGCCGTCCGGCCAGCCGGTAGCCTCGGAAACGCCGAACAAAGCGTTAGCATGGTGCCCAAACCCCTGGAAATCGCGGTGTGGACCATATTGCCCTTGCATCGTCGTGCTGAAATAGATAACTCTCGGGTTAATCTCACGGCAGCTCTCGTAATCCAAGCCGTATTTAGTCAGTGTCCCCGGGGTCATGCTGTCACTGATGATATCGGCCCAGGCTACGATCCTCTGGGTGACCTCCTTGCTTTTAGGATGGCTGAGATCCAGAGTCATGCCATATTTTTGATTATTGAACTCAGCGAATACCCCACTTCGGTTGATGCCTGTTATGCCATCCTTGAAGGGAGCCATGGATCTAAGAGGACAGGGTCGACGGTGACTCTCAATGCGGATAACAGTGGCGCCATGAACAGCCAGTTCTCGCCCCACCATCGGGCCAACACCGGACCAGGAAAAGTCGGCAACGTTAAGTCCCTTGAACACCTGTTTTGTCATTGTTCCCTCCAAGGCTGGAATATGTTGACCAGAGTATCAAATAATGCGCCGGACCTTCAGCGCAGTGATTTCCTCATCAGAAAAGCCCATCTCTTTTCCATAGATTTCTTCATTGTGCTCACCAATCAGTGGCGCACGGCGCTGGATTGCCCAAGGCGCCTCGCTCAACTTCACCGGAGCACCGGGATAAGTGATGGATTCCCCCAACTCAGGGTGATTCACTTCCACCCAGAATTCTCTTGCCTCAAGTTGGCGATTCTTCAGGATATCGGCCATGGTAGCGCAAGGTGCCATCATGATGCCCCGCTGAACTGCTCCTTCCAGGAGTTCATCTTTAGTCTTGGTCATCAAAAACTCACCGATGCCCTTAATGAGACCGTCATAGTCCTGCTGTGTCATGGTTGACCCATCCCACTGTTTGAAGTCATAGTCCTTGAGTTCCAATGCCATCCCTTCCTCGTTGGCCCAATGAATTAAGGCTGTAGATGAATGAATCCCGACAGCCATGCCACCGATGAAATACAGCACAACATGCCCGTCTTTGCACGGGACGACAAAACGTAAAAAGAGGGGGCCCAACGGCTCGGGTCGAGGACTTACCAAAAACTGACCCATACCAATGATGTTGACCTTCATCAGATCGTACGCTTCGATAGTGTTCATCGTACTGATTTGCACGGCCTCTTGCATCGAGACATCCACATGCTGCCCTTCCCCTGTGATTTCTCGATGGTAGTGGGCTACCATTAAACCTGTAACGCCATGAATACCGGCCTGGAAATAGGCCTGGGGATCGCAACTCATGCGCACTGGAGGACGGCCCAGGTCGCCCAGGATACGTGCCAGGCCTCCCATGGCCACACCAACGAGATCGGTAGCCTGGTATTTGGAATAGGGTCCGGTTTGCCCAAATGGGGTGATGGAGGTCATAATGATATCGTGCTTTATCCTCTCAAGTTCCGAATATCCCAGGCCCAGTGCATCCATATATCCCGGGTCAAAGGACTCAATCACAAAATCTGCGGTCTTAGCCAATTTCTTGAATATTCGTTGGCCATCAGGCACTTCAATATTCAGGGTTACACCTCTCTTGCTGGTGTTGGTAGCAAACCAGAAGAGGCTTTTCTCCGGGTCGGAGATATCCTTATAGAAGGGACCAATGTTACGGGAAGGATCACCCTCCGGTTTCTCAATCTTGATCACGTCGGCACCAAAATCGCCCAGGATCTTCCCGCACAAGCACCCCTTCTCATCGGTCAGGTCCAGAACCCGGCATTCTCCCAGCAGACTATCCTGGTTCTCCATAGTGCTACCTCCCATTTCGATTGGTTTTGAGAACAGCTACTTTCCTTTGAAATTCGGAGCCCGTTTATCCAGAAAGGCCATCCTTCCCTCAACAAAATCTTCTGTCTGGACACACAATGCCTGACACCAGCTCTCCATCTCCACGCTCGAGGCCAAATCCATATCCAGGCCTCGATGTACGATGGCCTTTGACAGGCCCAGCGCTTTGGTAGGGCCGGATGCCAGACGCCTTGCCACATCAAGTGATTCCCCATCCAGCCTGTCCGCAGGGACGACTTTGTTGACCAGGCCTATGCGATCTGCCTCGCTTGCATCTATCGTGTCTGCAAAGAAGATCAGTTCCTTGGCTTTGTGAAGGCCCACTGTGCGGGGGAGCAAATACCCTACGCAGGCCTCCACACCCAGGCCGGTGCGGGCGAAGACCACAGAGAACTTGGCAGCCTCTGAAGCGATTACGATGTCAGATGCCAGGGGGAGGGCAAAGCCCCCGCCTGCAGCAATGCCATTGACTGCACAGACAACAGGCTTCTGCATATTCAACATAGACAGGTACACCTCGCTCATAGATGCCACGAAGCCTTTCACCCAGAAGCTCAATTGACTAAAGTCGGCGTCCTTCTGGTCACTCATGTCGCCACCTGCGCAGAAGGCCCGCCCGGTGGCACGCAGCAGAACGGCCCGCACCCGGTCATCGGTCTTTGCTGAATTCAGGTTCTGAAGGAGTTCGCGGATCGTGGTGGTATTTATCGTGTTCATAGATTGTGGACGGTTCAGGGTGATAACCATTACACCGGAATCATGAGTGACTATCAGATGTTCCAAATCATTTTTCGTCATATGTACGCCTCCTCACTTGATCAGACTCTTAAAAGTTTTTTCTCTTGATCCGTTTTTTTATGGACGACCCGGCTAACCCTCATGGATTATTCCTTCAGCTTTATCCTGGGCAATCTCAAACCGAGCCACGCAATGATGCAACGCTGGATCTCGTTGCTGCCCATGGCAATGGTTAGTCCGGGAGCAAACTGATAGAATTCAACGATATTATCCAGTGGCGCCCATTCGGACAGTTCCAACATCCCATAGAGTCCCATGACTTCTGTTGCCAAGGAACATACGCGTTTAATCAACTCACTGCCAAACACCTTGGATTCTGATGCCACAGAGGCGGCCATAATGAGGCCGCTTTTTTCCTGAATACAGGCAATCCTGTAGCCCATCATTTTGCCGCCCTCAATTTCAGCATATATTTTGGCGACTGTCTGGCGGATTACAGGGTCTTCGGAAAGGTATTTGCCGTTTCGTTTGGTTTTCTTTATGTAATCGATAATTTTATAAAATTCTCTCTCAGCCATTGCAAAAAGACCCATGCCGGATCGTTCAAAATTCATGGTGTTCATGGTCACGGCCCAACCGTTGCCTTCGCCGCCGATCAGGTCCCGGGCCGGAATCCGCACATCCTTGAAATAGATGTCATTATACACATGAACGCCGCTCATTGAATACAATGGTCGAACTTCGATTCCGGGTGTCTTCATGTCCACGTGGAACGCGGAAAGCCCCTTACTTCGTGTTGAATTCGGGTCAGTACGTGCCAGCAAAAATATGGATTCGGCACGATGGGCCATTGAGGTCCAGGTCTTCTGGCCGTTTACCACATACTCATCCCCATCCCTGATTGCCGTGGTGGACAATGCGGCCAGATCGGAACCTGCGTCCGGCTCGCTCCACCCCTGGCAGTACTGGACCTCTCCTTTGGCAATGGGGGGAAGAAGACGGGCTTTTTGATCTTCATCGGCAGATACAATCAAAGTGGGCGCAAACATGCCGATGCCCTGATAATCATAACCCGGGCACCCACTCGCCTCTCTGACCTGATTGAAAATCAGCTGGTCAATAATCGGGGCATCCTGTCCGCCATATTCCTTGGGCCACGCCATGGCAAGCCATCCTTTTTTGCCGAGCTCTTTTTGCATTCTTCTATGGAATGCAAATCCTTCGTCGGTTTCGTAGGCCGCCTCGATGCCGGAATTTAAATATACGGGCGGGGCCTCTTTCATTGCCTCCTTGAAGAATTCTACAAAACTCGCCTTAAGTTCTTCTTGTTCTTTTGTAAACCTAAAATCCATTTCATGCCCCTTATACTCTGCACCGGCAACGGCCGGGATAATTTAAACCTTTACCTTCAAGACGTTTTCAAAACTCGCGATCATTAAGACTGTAGCTCTTTTAGACCGATAAAGTAGTCCAAAATTTCCGGATTGTTAAAGCTGTCTTTGTTGAGCACAGGCTGGTTTTCAATGGTTTTCTTGACAGCCAATTCAACTTTCTTCATGTTATGCGTATACGGAATATCCGGGACGGCCAATATCTTGGCAGGGACATGTCGTGGAGAAGCATTTGTACGGATTGTTTGCTTGATCTTGTTTTTAATCTCTTCAGTTAAATCGAAAGCATTGGCCATTTTGACGAAAAGAACCACGCGGATATCGTTTTTCCAGTCCTGGCCCACCACAATACTGTCTTCAATTTCGTCCAGCTGTTCCATTTGACGGTAGATCTCGGCAGTACCGATCCGGACCCCGCCGGGGTTAAGGGTGGCATCCGATCTTCCGTAAATGACAACGCCTCCGCGATCATTGATTTCTATGAAATCTCCGTGCCGCCACACGTTTGGGTACACATCAAAATAGGCAGCGTGGTATTTCTCACTGTTGGGATCGTCCCAGAAACAGATGGGCATGGCAGGGATGGCTGCTGTGCAGACCAACTCCCCCTGCTGATTGATCACCGATCTACCCTCATCATCAAAGGCCTCCACCTTCAACCCCAAACCTCTGCACTGAATTTCCCCTGAATACACCGGCCCCATGGGATTTCCCATGACAAAGCACCCGTTTATATCTGAACCTCCGGAAACAGAGGCCAGTTGAACATCTGATTTCAGCTCGCTGTAGATGTACTTAAAATTTTCCTCTGAAAGGGGGGATCCGGTTGAAAGAATAGCCTTTATCGATCTGAGATCATACATCTGCCCGGGCTTGATCCCCGTATTCTGAAGCGCGGCAATGTACCCTGCACTGGTTCCGAAAATGGTGATCTTTTCATCCTGGGCCATCTTCCAAAGAGCCCCCGGGTCAGGATAAAACGGATTTCCGTCAAACAGGACCAGGCTGGCCCCTCCTGCCAGTGAGCTGATGAGCCAATTCCACATCATCCAGCCGCAGGTGGTAAAGTAAAAAATCGTGTCTTCCCGTTTCAGATCCGTATGCAGCAAGAGTTCTTTCATTTGTTCCAGTAGGATGCCCCCTGCACTCTGGACCATGCATTTGGGAAGACCGGTCGTGCCGGATGAGTACATGATATAGAGCGGATGATCAAAGGGGAGTTGTTCGAATTCAATTTCAAGGTCTGATTCAAGAGACTCAAATTCACCATACATAATGGCATTGGGGATGGCGCTGATATCGGGATTTTGCTCGGTATATGGCACTACCACCACCTGTTCGATGCTCGGAAGTGCTTTTAAGATGTTTGAGATGCGCTCTATAGAATCCAGTTTTTTCCCCTTGAACCAGTACCCGTCGGCTGTGAACAAGACCCTGGGCTTGATCTGGCCAAATCGATCCAGAACCCCCTTGATTCCAAAATCCGGAGAGCACGAGGACCACACCGCCCCGATGCTGGCGGCAGCGAGCATTGCAATGACAGTCTCCGGCATATTAGGCATAAAGCCCACCACCCGGTCGCCGATCCGGACGCCGGTCGCTCTTAATGATTTGGCAACCCGGGCCACTTCATTGTAGAGCTCCGCATAGGTCATTTTCGTGGACTCGCGATCCTCTCCCTTGAAAATCAAAGCCACGCGATCATCCCTGAAGCGAAGAAGGTTTTCTGCAAAATTGAGCCTGGCGTCTGAAAACCATTTAGCGCCCGGCATCCTGGTCAAGTCGTCGATGACCTGATCATAAGGCCTTGAGGCCTTGATCTCAGCAAACTCCCAAAATGCTGCCCAGAAATCCGGGATGTTTTCAGTGGACCAATGGTAGAGAGAAGCATACTCCTTAAAATTTTTGCCATACCTGTCATTGATGAAGCCCATGAACCGGTACATGTTAGTACTTTTGATTCTCTCTTCAGTTGGTTGCCACAAAAGCTTGGCCACTGTTGGTTCCTGTACAGATCCTGTTTTACTTTTTAAACAAATGAATGACACACACCCCGCCGGCTCCGATCATGTGGGCCAGAGCCAGATTTACGGGCTTGCTGATCTGTCTTTTTCCGCATTCTCCTCGCATTTGCCAAAGAATCTCCGCAATCTGACCCACACCGGTGGGCCCAAGGGGGTGTCCCATGCCAAGAAGACCGCCACTGCTGTTGATGACATGGGTGCCGTTTAGAGAAGTGGTCCCTTCTTCGGCCAGGCGCCCGCCTTCTCCTCTTTCGCATAATCCAAGGGCTTCGGCATAAATAATTTCCTCAATGGTAAATGCCTCGTGCAATTCGATGAGATCAAGGTCTTTGGGATCAATTCCGGCCGTCTCATAGGCGAGATGTGCGGGTTGCTGTGTCAAAGAGAACAGAGGGTCTCCATTGGGATGTATGCTTTTGATGACCGAAGCTGAAATGCGCGGGCAGACTTTGTTCGTATAATCTTTTGCAACCTCCTTTGCACAGACAATGACTGCGGCGGCGCCGTCCCCCCATGGACAGCAGTGCAACTTGGTTAAGGGCTCCTCAACCAAACGGGCATTATGGATTTCTTCCAATGTGACGGCCTTTTGAAATTGAGCAAAGGGATTGAGACTCGCATGGTATCTGTTTTTTACAGCGATTTGTGCCAGCTGATCAATGGTAGTTCCATATTCCTCCATGTGCTGCTTTGCCATGGAGGCAAATATTGCAGCCGGTCTGCGGATTTTTGATTCACCGATCTTGATTTCTTTTTTTGTGTCTGATTTTGATTTTTCACTTACTTTGGTTTTGTCAACGCCGAACGCCATGGCCATATCGTGGGCGCCGGAAGATACGGCCAGAAATGCCTCTCTAAATGCCGAAGAACCGCTCGCCGAGGCATTTTCTATGTTCGTTATCCCCAAACCGGTCAACCCCATTTTCTG
>JAFDJF010000116.1 GCA_019307645.1 Deltaproteobacteria bacterium | reverse complement strand
CGGTTCACGGTTAATCCCGATTTAGCGGGATTTTCTTCATGTTTCCAGAGCGACATAGCGTGTTCTTTGGACTTTGTGTGCCAAACCGTTTGGCATGTCAAAAAATCGGATGAACAGGGTATTTGTCTAAAGAATAGAGCCCCTCCTTCATCGCTTTAACCTTGACTGTCGGAGCGAAGCGTAGATCCCGTCTGAAGCGAAAGCGGGAAACCGTGAACCATTGAACCTGAGTAGTTACTGTATTTTTTTATTGTTCGGAATTGTTATCTCAGTTTATTATCGACTTGCAGTAGCTTCATCCATTATAACTAGTGCCCATCCATAAATGGCTATTTTGTCCAATCTTCGCATGCCTTGACCTTGAACAAAATATCTCATTTCTGGACGGACACTCAATGTAAAATGGAATAAAGGATTATTTGATGACACAAAAGGACATTATAAAAATTTCCGACTGGGTTGGTGAGACAAAATTCTCTTTTGGTGAAAAGGGACTTCGGCTTCAGGAACTGAAGCATCTCGGTTTCAATGTGCCTGACGGGATATTGCTTTCTGTAGAGTTCCTGCAGAGATTAATTAAATCAACAGGCATGTGGCCGGATATCAAACAAGTCGCACAAAATGAATCCAAAGGCGCCAGAAACCTGGATACATTTGTCCTGGACCTGCTCAAAACGCAAACCCCGGACCAGAAATTTAATAACATACTTGACGAAGCTCTGGAATCAATAGAAGCCCACGCTCCGGATATCCTTTATGCTGTTCGGTCAGCGGCATTGGGTGAAGATGACAGCCAGACCTCGTTTGCCGGCCAGTACTCGACCGTCCTTAACGTCAAATACCCGCACATATGGGCCGCCGTGTTTGAATGTTATGCTTCGTGGTGGACAGATAGGTCTGTTTCATACAGAAGAATAAACAATCACTTTTTTTCTGAACCTCAAATATCGATTATTATTCAGCGTCAGTTGAATCCGGCCTTTTCCGGGGTGTTATTTACCAGACATCCTGTCAAGGCCTCAAACATGACGGTCATTGAGGCGATAGCAGGTATTGGAGAGGAGCTTGTCTCCGGCCGTGCCATGCCGGCCCGTTGGGAAATCAATCCCCTGACAAAAGATATTGTTTCATTTAAACCCGTCCCCATGGAAAACACCTCAGAAATCAAAAAAGAGCATCTTGATTCACTGGTGGAAATCGGCCAAAAGGCTGAAAAAGCTTTTGGACAAGGGCTGGATATTGAATGGTGCATCGAAAACAATACCCTATACCTGGTTCAGGTACGACCGATCAGTTCCCCGAAGCGACAGGTTTGCATCAGAGAATCAACGGAAAATATTTATTCCAGGTCAATTGTCGAGGATTTGTGGACGGACCGTATGACAGAGATGACGGCTTCTATTGTTTTTGATGAGTTGTCGGACTTGTATACGTTTAAAGAACCGCTTTTAAAACTCAAGCTTGACGACCTGGCAGAGATACGGACCATAAGGGTCATAAACGGGTATGGGTATCTTAGCTGCCAGTCTGTTTCCAGGCTGTTGAGACTTCTGCCGGACTTTCTTCGATTTCGTGAAATTAAAAAAGTTTTTCCCCCTTCTATCCGAGAAAAAATTCTACAGACTCCTTTTCAAATAAGCAAAGTTCTGCGCTTGTTGCATCGTGTACCCCTGTTATTTTCCGACTTATCCATGCTGCCTTTTTTAACTGTGCCGGTCTTGAAACGCCACATGATAAACATTGAAAAACAATTGAACAGCGTTGATGAGGAATCCTATCAGAACCGCGATCCTGAGTCCTATGTAAAAGAGTTGGAAAGACTTTTGTTACTTCTGTCCAGCCTGCAAATTCGCAACCAATGGGGGTACGGGAATGCCACTGTATTCACATGGCTCCTCATCCATTTGGCAACTAAATTTGCGGATAAAAGTGAATCGTGGGTTTTGAAACAGATAACTAAAATCCCGAATAATGTCACTCTCCATATCCAGAACCGACTTATAGAAATCAGCCGGGCTTGTGACAAGGAATTAATCCGAAAAGTTTTCAGCCTCAAAAACACAGACGAAGGGTGGATGATCCTGCAGACGCAGTACCGGGACCACAACGCGACAAAGATGCTGAAAGGATTCCTCAACCGGTACGGTTTTAGATCTTCAAACAGGGATTTCATACACCCGAGGTGGGAAGAAAAACCCGGATTGGTTTTAGACCTCGTAAAAGTGCTGATAAAAGCGCTGACTGACGAAAATAAAAATGACGGCAGCCAGAAAACTGGACATCGGAGCGGGAGTTTTCTCAGAAATATCATGACTGCGCCGGTTCTTTATATATTGGTGAGGATGACAAAGTCATCCCTCGCCCTTCGAGAAGACTTACGTTTTGCTCTGGACCGGGTTTTTTATCGCATCAGAAAACTGCTTTTAGCAATCAACAGTAGTGGCCTTTTGAAAGATCTTCAAAAAATAGAGAATGGCATTTTCTTCCTGAAATTAAATGAACTCCGATCGGTCCTTATGAGCAAAAAAGATCTCAGCGATATACTGCCCCGTGTTGAAAACAGAATGAAGAGATATTTTGAAGATCAACATCTCTCCCCACCCTATTATGTTATGCATGATGGACAGTCTACGGTGGCGTTAACACAACCTGCGGCTGAAAATAACACCTTTGAATGCACGATTGCGTCTCCCGGCGTAGCAGAGGGTAAGGCAAGGATAATCCGGGATCATAGAGATTTCAATAAACTGCAGAAAGGTGAAATTCTGATCGCCTACAATACAGACCCTGGCTGGACCCCCCTTTTTATCACTGCAGCGGGTGTAGCAGTTGAGATGGGCGGTATTTTAAATCATTGTGCGATTGTGGCTAGAGAATATGGAGTACCCGCTGTCGTCGGTCTGGAAGGTATCACCCGGAAAATAAAAGACGGCCAATTCGTGAGAGTAGATGGAATTAACGGCATCCTGTCAATCCTCGAATAACGAGTGCCAAAGGATGGAATCGCTTCGCTACATTTATTTTATATAATTGATAAAAACTCCTTCCTTCGTCATTCGGAATTCATGTAATCGATATTCGTTATTCGGTTTTAACCTGACACGCAAAATTAATACCCGGTGAAACTCATTGGGCATTCTCTTAAGTTAATAACTTTGAGGATTCAGCGCCCTCTCCCCTTACGGATAATGGGAAGAACAACCGAAGAAGCTGCGCCCAGGAGCAGGATACATGCGAGGGGCGAAAACATGCCCTCAATATGGCCATTGCTGATAAGCAAGGCTCGATGCAGATTTGACTCTGCGATTGGGCCCAGGATCACGCCTAAAATCAGGGGGCCGGGAGGAAACCCGAATCTTTTCATTATGTATCCGAAGATACCGAATACGAGCATTATATAAACGCCCATCATGGTATTTGTCATGGAAAATGACCCAACTACGCAAAAAACAACCACAAGCGGCCATAGATAGTGGCGTGATATCGCGATGACCCGGGTAAACAATGGCGTACCCAGCAACCTCAAGGGAAGAATCAGGATGTTCGCAACCAGCAGCCCCATAAACAATCCGGCCAGCAATCGGCTAATTTCTGGGTCGGTCTGTGTAAACAATGACGGCCCGGGGCAAAGCCCTAAGACTACCATGGCGCCCAGCAGTACGGCGGTAACGGAATCTCCCGGGATTCCAAGAGTCAGCATGGGGATCATAGCGCCTCCCGTAACCGCATTATTCGCGCATTCTGCCGCAGTGATGCCTTCAATGGAACCTTTTCCGAATTCCTCCGGGTGTTTTGAAAACTTTTTTGTCTGATCGTAAGAAACAAATCCCGCGATGTCACCCCCTGCCCCGGGAATAGACCCGACAATGGTCCCCAGGATGCTTGAGATTCCAAGTGCGGGGGCGACCTGTTTCAACTGTTTTAGCTTCGGAAATTCATTTTTTAACCGAATGGACTTCTGCCTGTTCACGCCCTTTGTTTCGATTTGCGACAGGACCTCGGTAATGGCAAACACACCGATCATGAGCGGGATGTAACGCAACCCGGATTCAGGCAGGTCCGGTATCCCAAAATTGATGCGGTCAATATCAAAGATGGTACTCCTGCCGGCAGCAGCAAACAACATGCCCAGGGCGCCCATTATAAAGCCTTTGATGACTGAGCCTTCGGATACACCTGCAATGATGCTGAGCCCGAACACAGCCAGACAGAACATCTCAAATGGCCCGAATTCAAGTGCAAAACCGGCAATAGGCGCTGCAAGTCCCCACAACACCATGGCACTGAACACGCCACCCACGGTGGAGGCAAGGGCAGACAGGTTGAGGGCCAGTGACGCCCGCCCTTTTTGGGCCAGGGGATAACCATCCAGGCACGTGGCAGCTGCCGCCGGCGTACCCGGCGTATGGATAAGGATTGCACTGATGGCACCGCCGTGCATGGCGCCCACGTAAACACCAAGAAGCACCATAAGTCCTGCAAGGGGGGGATCGATCCTGTATGTAAAGGGTACGAGAAGCGCAACGGACATGGTCGCGGTGAGCCCGGGAAGCGCCCCGGCCAATATGCCGGCAAGCATTCCGCTTATCATGAGCATCATGACTTTAAATGTCAGGAGAGTCTGCAATGCGGATAGAACTTCTCCCATCAGCCGACTCCCAGGGGTGCGAAGATGCGGTAGCGCAGGAACAGGTCCACAGGCCCCTCAATAAGGGGGACCCTTAAAAAAATACCAAAAATCAGATAAACGAAAGCCGTGGCAAAGAAGGCGAATCCAAACCCTTTTAGAAAGTCCCTCGCGGATCTCCGCGGCATTATCAAAGAGACGGATATCATTAGAAAAGAAAAGGTGGACACCGCATAACCGATCCGTGGCATGAGCCATATATAACTCATTATCACAAAAAAAAAGATGACCATCTTCTTGAATAGAGGGCCAACAGTCGGCCCTGCTTTTTCGTCGTCTTTTCCAAGTACTCCCTTGATAATGAGAAGTGTACTCAGGCAGCCGATGATGATCGCAAGGACCCTCGGGAAAGAAGCCGGGGTAAGCCCCTCCGGCGATGGGCTGCCGGGCAATTTAAGGGTCAGGCCGTATATCAATGCGGCAAACAAGATCAACACGACCCCCATCACCATATCACGTATATTTTTCATGAAAATAGGGTTTATTGGGCTTTAAAAAATTCCCGCTTTGCGGGGGTCAGAGGATAATGGCTCTGCCGTGCCTGATAGGACCTGCATAGTGATCTAAAGTGAACTAAAGTGATCTAAAGTTTAGGAGTGCGCTTAACGCGCAGCCATTTGTTAAAGAAAATAAAATGGATGCTTCACAATCTGTCAATTAGAGGGAACAGTCTGAACTATATTAAAATCGATCGCGAAGCGCACCACAACTTTAGCTCACTTTAGTTCACTTTAGGCACTTGAGATCACTTATGAAGGCCATGCGGCCACACACACCCCTCCGGGGTGAAACCAAAGTCGGGATGCTAATTGGGCTAATTATTTTCTTCCGTGTGCCTTACTCCATTAAGAGTGAACTGAGTATCCGGCCGAATATTTTATCCTGATCTTCAGCAAACCGGGTAAAGGTCGGGCCATCCTGCCAGGCCAACTGTACACTACGATTTTTGCATTTCTCACGAAATTCAGGGTTATCAAATCCGGCCTTGAATTTCCTTAAAAGAATACTGCATATGGCCTTGGGGGTTCCTTTGGGCACACCCAGTCCCCCCCATGCACCCACAACGATGTTATATCCCAGCTCCTGGGCAGTAGGGACATCGGGAAACCCGGAATCGCGCCCGTCGCCAAATATGGCAAGGAGCCTTAACTGCCCCGACCTGACAAAGTTAGACACCTCCGCAGGACTTGAAACGACCGCTTTTAAATGGCCACCGAGCAGATCCTGAATCGAGGGAGCCGCTCCATCGTAAGGCGGATAGCTTATCTTAATGCCTAATTTGTCTGCCATTACAGCTGATGCAAGATGCCAGATGGAATAATGCCCTGAATTGCCTACGGATGTTTCCCCTGGGTGGGTCCTTGCATATTCAACAAAATCGGAGAAGGTCTTCCATGGGGAATCCGCTTTTACGGAAAGAGATGCCGGCCCGTAGTTGAGTCTGGCCAAGAGCTCAAAGTCCTCAAAACTGACGGTTTCATTAATCGCTTTGCGATGTCTCAGAATCGTGCTCTCCACCGTAACATAGGTAACCGTGTATCCGTCCGGCCTGGCATTGGCCCCAAACCGCATTCCGGTGGCACCGGCCGCACCAGGACGGTTTTCCACAATTATATCTTTGCCCATCTCCTTTTCCGTGTACACGGCCAGTGTCCTGGTAATAAAATCGGAAAGGCCGCCCTGCTTTGGCGGGCAGACCATCCGGATGTCCCTGTCCGGGAAGACTGCAGCCATGTTTGCCGCATCGGTCTCACTGATGTTTCCCTGTTCCTGTTTATCCACGCACCCGGGTATAGCCGGCATAAAAAATGCCAATGCGAAAACAAACATCCATATCATTTTCCAATTCATCATTTTTACGCCAGTCAATCTTGAAGGCCACTGCTCATCATCCTGTAAGCGCACGCTCCACCAAAGCGACTGCCGTAAAAGTCAGTGCAGCTATCAGCAGGCTGAGGACAAGAAAAAATGCCAGATGCAGGCCCTTTTTAAACCATATATTTTTCATTCCATGCATTCCTTTACGTTGCCATTGATCCTAACCATCAATATTTGCATTGTGAATGAGACAAAGGTGCATTGTTGTACATTAGATATTTCGAGGTTTCAAAAAGGCCTCTACAAAGCTGCGCCATTTCTCTCTTTTTATCGGGATATTGGTTTCCCACATCTGTTTTGGGTGTGTCTGAGTAGTATTCGTGGAGCTCTATTCCCGTCCCATCCGCATTCATCTCCAAATAGAAACTGTCACTGACCAGTCCGATTATCGGTATGGGTCCGCGCCTACTTTCAATAAAGGCGTAACGCCGGGAGTCATATCCGGTATCAAACAAATTTCTCCCCAGAGTCGTATTTAAAGCCGGCATTGCAGCAATACCTGCAATGGTAGGCATCACATCAA
>JAFDJF010000115.1 GCA_019307645.1 Deltaproteobacteria bacterium | reverse complement strand
ATCTCCCACGTGTACTTGAGCCGTCTTTTCGGATTGTTGTGCCGAGACAGATAAACCGGTCTGCCCGGTTCAGAGCTTTCCAGCATACTTCCGGAATTTGGACAGTGAGCGGTCACTACATGACCGTTTCTAAATTTGACGTCTGCCATGAAACGCTTGTATCTTTTTATCAGAGTGCCGCGGATGAGCTTTGGCCATTTCAAGTATCCGGTTTTTATATCAATTTGATACGGATTCACCTTTGTCTCCAGTGATCGGATCATAGTCAGGATAGAATTCGTCAATATCCTCCATTCCGAGTATCCTTCTGGCCTTTTCTTTAGTCATTGGAACTTTACCGATTATCTCGCCGAAATCAAGAACGATTTTGTATTCGTATTGTTTTTTTGCGATCCTTTTCATATACATGGGCTATCTCAAATTTCAGATGCCGCGCTGAACTCCAAAATCCTTCAAGGTTTTCAAATGGAGAACAATAGGATTGATAAGGTAATCAATACTTTTTAATCTCAGAATAAATTATGCTTTCCCTTTGAATTGGAAAGCATTTTAGGGGGATTTCTGACGAAATGTTCATACCCGCTATGTTGCGGCTTTTATACAGGCCGGAACTATAATAAGGAACGGTTCACAGAATCACTACGCCTGTACTCAGCTGAATAAAATCATTTTTTAGCCTAGAAATTTTTTCCTTGACATATGCATGTGTGTGCATTAATGTATGTTTATGGAAAATAAAATCTCATCTTTAAACGTCGAAATTGTGGACGAACTAGTTAAGGCCTTTGATTCTAAGTTTTTTAAAACATTAAGCGAACCGGTTCGTGTTGAGATACTCAAATTTATCATGCTAAACGGAAGGGCGGATATCGGAACAATCGCTGAAAATATGCCCCAAGACCGATCGGTTATCTCCAGGCATTTGAATCTAATGCAAGAGGTGGGGATTCTGAATTGTGAGAAGGAGAGTCGATATATTTATTATGAAATAAATGGTCCGGCCTTTCTTGACAAATTTCAAAACCTTACAGATTTACTTCGCAAGTGTATGGCAGAATGCTGTCTTCCATGTTTACCGTAACATTTAAAAAAATCGATTGGCAAAACCGTTTCACTTGCGCCATATTGCATTAACTGTGCGTGGGCTCATGTTTTTTCAATGTTAGGATCAATGTCATTAACTTAAGCCCATATCCGGAGCCAGCAGTTAATTGAAATTCGTCAAGTTATTGGGCATTGGCGTTAGGGATTAGAGTAAAACAGGATATTACCGTAAAAGCTTAGCGCTTTGCTAAAATGGCAGGAGTCAATAATATGTTTCGATTACGCCGAGAAGTCTACCTGGATAATAACGCTACAACCAAGGTGGCGAAAAGAGTCCAGAAAAAAATGGCAATTGTTCTAAACCAACAATTCGGAAACCCTTCATCTATATATCAGACAGGAAGAAACGCAGCAGCACTAATTGAAGACGCCCGTAAAGCTGTTGCAAAATCAATAAATGCAAACACCGAAGAAATTATTTTTACCTCCTGCGCAACAGAAGCAAACAATCATATCTTACGAGTTTTATCTAAGATGAAACCCGAGAACAAACGGACCATATTAGCGTCTCCCATTGAGCATCCATCTGTTAAAAACACGCTGGCCAGCCTTGAGCAAAACGGTTTTATAATCAGGTTCTTCCCCGTTGATAACAAGGGCAGGGCTGTTATACACAAACTGGAAACGTTGATTGACAGGCAAACCTTCCTGATTTGCTGCATGCTGGTAAATAATGAACTGGGAACGATTCAGGATTTGACTTCCATTTCTCGAATCGCAAAAAAACACAAGCTGCTGCTTTTTTCTGACTGCGTCCAGGCAATTGGCAAAATACCACTGGATATCAAGTCGCTTGCCATTGATTACGCCTCATTTTCCGCCCACAAGCTGCACGGCCCAAAAGGCGTAGGTGCCCTTTATGTCAGACAGGGGGCACCACTTGCCCCCTTTATCCTGGGAGGACACCAGGAGCAGGAGAGAAGGGCAGGCACCGAGAGCGTACATAACATCGTTGGTTTTGGAGAAGCCTGCTGGGCTGTTCCTGATCTGCTTACCCGGATGGCGAAGGTTTCTCATATCCGTAATCGTTTTCTGGATGGACTCAAAGAGATCAAGCCGGAACTGATTGTCAACACCCCGTTAGAAAACGCAATATCTAACACACTGAATATTACCTTTCCCGGAGTAAATAACGCAGAGTTTATGGCTGTCATGGATCTCCATGGAATCTGTGTATCAGCAGGGTCCGCTTGCAGTTCTGCAGAAAATGAACCATCACACGTTCTCAAAGCCATAGGCCTTTCCGACACCGAAGCCCAGGAGACCATTCGGTTCAGTTTATCAACAGAAACAACCCGGAAGGAGATAGACTACGCTCTCAGAATTATCAAAGAGTATGCTGAAGGACGCATGCCGACAGTCAACATATTGAAGGCAACACATGTCAACCGGGATTTTCTAAAAAATGATGGCAACTTTATTCTTGATATACGTTTCAATTATGAAAGGGCACTGTTAAAAGGATTACCAAATTCCCATGAGGTTTCTATTCTCTCTTTCAAAAAATATATTCATCAGTTCCCAAAGGATAAAAACATCCTGGTGGTTTGCATGGGAGGAGCGAACGCAACCGCTTTTGCTTATCTTTTGAGAGATAAGGGCTATAAGAACATCAGTCTTTTAATGGGCGGCGTAATTGCCTGGCGGATAGCACAACCGGATCTCTATTCTGAAATGGCAGGAAGCAACATCATCAGATTGCTACCTGAGTAGCTGGAAAAGGCATAGGTATCAGACCTACACAGTTGACAAGTCGAGATCTGAAATAACTTTATCAATCTTTTTTCAGTTTTTTATCATCTTTGATTTGCAACGCGACGCGGCGGTTTGCCTGAGAAACACCAGATACACCAATTCCGAAGTGCAATCCGATGTCTTTTAATTTTTGCGCGAACCCTAAATCTATGACACAAGTAGATCTGCACTCTTTTTAATAATGCCGCATTTTCACTCAATACTTTGCCAGCCCGTTTAATTATTTCCGCCAGGTCAGGCATTTCATGAAATTGCTTTAAATCAGGAAGATCACGATCTAATCTCTTTCTACCCAAGTGTTTTTCTCTTATTACGTTCGAAGCGGCCGGCGGCGAGTAAACGCAAAGCTCCATGCCCCACTAAGCCGAGCAAACTCAACCTCTCGCGGTTCGGCGGCGGGCTCAGCATCAGTGTCCACGACCACCTCCCAGGCTAGCCGCTCGGGGCCAGAGGGCTTTATAGGAATGCAGCGCGCTCTTGGATTCACGGCCTGCACCATCGCGTCCAGCGCCGGATTAGGGGAATCGCCCAGGAGCGCGAACCAACTCCAGGGTTCTTCTTCGTTCAACGCATCGCATTCCTTAATCCAGAAGCGACCACGACTGTCAGAGGTCAACTCGAAGCCAAGATGGATGTACTCCGCAGGCTGGAAGGCCGGGTGGAGCTGGAGCACCTTGAGAATGGCTTCGGCACCGTCTCCCGAAATTGCCATTGCCTTTTGCAGACGTTGACTCATGGCGAATCCGGCCCCATTCCACTGGGCTTGTGCGACCTCCCGGGCAGCGCCCTCACCCTCTCGTTCGGCCAACGTCGTCATCAGAGATCGCACAAGAAGATGGTCCTGGACTGCAAATTCCTTGCACACGGCCACCAGGGCGCCGTGTGAGAGATCTTCAAGTTGAAACTCGGGGTCCAGGGGACGCCCATAGTCCGGCCAGCCGCCAGGCTCGGCATCCTCCGGTCGCTCCAGTTCAACTTGTGCGAGACGAGATCGGCGGAGTAGCTGCGTAAGCGCAATTTCCTTCACCGGCTCATTATTGGGGTCGATCTCGATCGTCCAGTGACAGTGGGGGACCCGGTCTGCGGGTTGGCGGGGCGGCCGGTGGATTGGGCGTATTCGAGCACGGGGATTGGTGGCCACCGCCGTGGCGGGGAAAGTGGGGTCTTCTATATCATGGCACACCATGAACACAATGTCTTCGCCTCGGGGCTCAACATCCATGAGAGCTCCGCAACTGTTCACCCAAAAAGCGCCCCGCTGTTCGCTCTCAACCTCCCAGCCAATGTCGTAATACTGGTGGGCAAAACCAACGTCGAGCTGGAGTCCTTTCATGATTGTGGAGACGTCGTCGCCCTCAAAACGCAGGGTCTTTCTCATTCGCTGCGTGTATATGGGGCTGGCGCCCATCCATTCGTCGATGGCGACCTCTTTATAGACTTCAAAGCCGCATCCCAGTGCCACCTGCGGGAGCCCCACGCGGTCGTTGATCTGCCCGAAGATCATGTACTCGCGTCCGAGCGACGTGAGAGCGCTGCGGGATAGCTTGCCAAGGTGAAAATCCGGCTCAAATGGCCCACTGTAATCATCCTTCAAGTCTTTCATCTTCAAATCCTCCTTCATTTTTTTGGATACTTGCCGACAGATTTTGGATCAGTAATTTCCGCATCTGTTTCCCTTTGCAGTCCCATTTTGGCCACCAAGTCCCCGGGTTCTTTTACGTAGTCCACAGGCTTGTCTTCCAATGTAATGCGCCAGGCACAGTGGGGTTCGTCTTTATCTGCCCGGGGGGGCAATTTAATCGGATCGATCCGAATATTCGGATTCCACCGGACGGCACAATGGCGAAATCCAAACACTTCCAGATGGTGACAGATTTTTTCGCACATATATTTCATCACTTCAGGTCCTTCTTTTTCCCCTGTTTCGGGAACAACGCATTGGGGTGCGCTCAAAATCCACGCGTGGTCTCCCTGCTGTTCAAATACGAGGTTCATTCGTGTTGCCATGGCAGGGAGGCACTGAAAGACTCTCATCGGGATTGTTTCGTCGTCCAGGTGGCTGAATCCCATTAATCCGCTGATGGTTTCATTTTCTAAATCACCACACCCGCCATCGGCAAACCATACTTCGTGGTGCATTTCGTCGGCCACCTGCTCGCCGTATCGCCTGGCTACCGCCTGGTACCAGTGACGGTTAACACCTCCGTATATGGCACCGCCGATCTCTACAAGTCTAATCAAGCCTTTCTTTGAAAAATCTGTCAGTTTTAAATCAGGCTCAAACTCCCCACTATAGTCGTCCATCTCTTTCATTTTGTATCTCCTTGAATGTTTAGAGTTAATTGAAAAAGTCCCTTCCTTTCTTGACGCAAGGGCGATCGTGTGCCATAGTAAAGGTGCGATTATAAAGGCCTTGATAACTTGCTTTTTCGTATCTGTCAAGACAATAAACCCTAACGTTGCATAAAACTTCGAACAAAAACGTGTTAGAGTGCGTGAAATGTGTGAGTGGGCATGATTTTCTGGCCCGAAGTGTAGTTCACACTACATGAGGTTCGGAAAAGCATGACTACACGCGCAGTTCATGCACTATAGCGCGAGTGAAACGGTTTTTGTCGACAGGATTTATGCAACGTTAGGGTAAAGTGGGTTGAGTTGTCTCTTTGGAACAGAGGGGCTGGGGGCAGCTCGTAAGGGTTCGCCATTGTGCCTAATGGCCTGTCTCTAATTTGTAACACCAAAACCGTAAAGTGATTGTCGGTTGGAGGAGATAATTATGTCAGATGGTCTGCAACAGAACGGGAGTCCCAACTACCGGAAATATGTAAAGTTCGGGGGCAGGAGCCATAATTTATGGATGCTTTTAAACCTTACAAGTGCAGCCATATTGGAGGCCAGAAACCAGGATTTTTCCGGCACAGGAATAACATTTAGGGAATACTCGATATTGGCCTTAGTTAACGCGATTGACGGCCCGGTGATTCCTGCGGATATCGCTCGGTGGCTTAGTCTGAAGCCCCAGGGCATATCAGAACTCCTCACGCGTATGGAAAAACGGGGTCTGGTAAAACGCAAGCAGAGCCGGCAAAACAGGAAGCTCAAAAACGTGATCATTTTGCCAAAGGGTGAAGAAGCTCTGCGCCTAGCCATAGAAATTGATCCTATACATGATATTATGAAACTACCGGAAGAGGAGTTCAGTGAACTCTGGTTGCTGCTTGAGAAACTGAGGGGTCGGGCTCTCTCCCACGCTGAGAAGACCAGTAGCTTTTCCTCGCCCCAGGTGTAGGATACTTCGGGTTAGTAAAGAATTTTTGCAGCGGTTAAGAGAAAAGGTGTCAAGCGAATCATTCGTGCATTGTCAAAAGACAGAGGCACAAATTATTTATGCATGCTGCCTATCATAAAAATGGGATAAGATTTGGAGCGCAATTCTGTCGAAGTTAGGCTTGGCTAACAGTCTACTGCCTTTTATTTTACCTAACTTTCTCTGAACTGCATACTTGTTGCCCAAACCGCGAACCGAGCAAGATAGGCAAATAGTATAAATTCAGTACAAAGCCATTTTGAAGATTTGTTCACATTTATATAATCCCCATAACTTGACCACCTGTATTGTTCAGGTTTTTCTACCATCCCGGCTTTGACAGGATTTAAATGGATATAGCGGAAAAGTTCCTGAGCATATTCATCAATGTCTACCAGCAGTGCCTTGTATCGGCCTTGAAACAAATGACCGGATCTTTTTCGTTTCACATTAACATAATTCGTATAAGCGCCATTGATGTGATGCATGATTTGAGACAGGTTTCCGGCGGGTGTTTGCAGCAAAATATGGTAATTGTTGTCCATAAGGATGTAAGTGTGAATGACTGCTTTATAACGTTCGCTAGCTGACTCCAAATAACCGAGAGAACGTTCTCGATCTCGATTACTTTTAAATATATTTTGCCGCTCGTTTCCCCTTGCGGTTATGTGATAAAAAGCATCGGGATACTCAATTCGTAAAGGCCTGCCCATTGCTGCTCCTATGATTTTTAAAAATATAGTTAACCCATACACATCATAGAAACATATCTGTCAACTGTGTAGGTCTGACACCTATTGCTTTACATGTTGGAGATATCCAACTACTTTAAACAGCTAACAATCTGTATCAATTATTAAAATTTTTTGTTGATAAATATATGGATATGTATTTCCTCTATTGTAAAAAAAAAAGGGGTCGAAAAACCC
>JAFDJF010000114.1 GCA_019307645.1 Deltaproteobacteria bacterium | reverse complement strand
AGGATTATTTCAGGGCACTGTTGATTTCGATCCCGGTGCCGGCATAGACAACAATGCGTCTGCCGGCGGCAATGATATTTTTCTCACCAGGATAAACGCAGACGGTTCCTACGGCTGGACCAAGACCATGGGCGGCTTGAGCTCTGATTATGGTGAATCCGTGACGGTGGACAGCAGCGACAATCTGTACATGACAGGATATTTTTATGGCACTGCTGTTGATTTTGATCCCAGTGCCGTCACGGACTACCATACGTCTGCCGGCTACGATGATATTTTTCTCACCAGGATAAACGCAGACGGTTCCTACGGTTGGACCAAGACCATGGGCGGTTCGAACAGTGATGAAGGTCAATCCGTGACGGTGGACAGTAGCGGCAATCCGTACGTAACAGGACGCTTTTACAACGCTGTTGACTTTAATCCTGGTCCAGGGACGGACTACCATTTTTCAGCAGGCTCATCGGACACTTTTCTTTCCAAATTCAGCTCCTCTCTTCCGGACAGCGATGCAGACGGTATGGACGACAGCTGGGAAATTGCATATTTTGGCAATCTTTCCCATGACGGTTCCGCGGATACGGATGGCGATGGCCTCATCGATCAACAGGAGTTCATGTATGGTACCGACCCGATCACCCCTGATGCTGAGGGGATATCCGAACGGTTCGTCTATGTCTCCAATGCGGGCAGTGACACTGTCTCGGTAATCGACGTCGCTGTACAAATGGCCATTGCTACTATCCCGGTAGGGTATGAACCCCGTAACCTGGCCTCAACACCGGACGGGACCAAAATCTACGTGCCAAACCGTCATTCAGACTCGGTCAGCGTCATTGATACCGCCACTAACACTGTGTCGACCACGGTGACGGATGTGAGTTTTGACGAGCCGTACGCCTTGGCTGTCACTCCGGACGGCGGCGAGGTCTGGGTAGTGAATAAGAAGGGGGGCGGCAGCTGGGATGGTTCTGTGACGATTATCGACACAGCGACCGACACGGTGGTGACCTCAATTGATGACTCGTGCTTCTCATCGCCTGAAGGAATTGCCATTAATCCTGCCGGCAACGAGGCTTATGTGGTAAACCGCTATGACGATACGGTCTGCATTGTCGATATCGCCAGCCGCACTGTTATCACCTCTGTTAGCGTAGGCTATGAACCCCGGTATGCTGTGGTGACCCCTGACGGCTCCGCAGTCTACGTTTCCGGCGACTGGGTTAATAAAATCACGGTATCCGATTCTTCCGTAACAAGCATCTCCGGGGCGTGGGGCAGGAACATGGCTGTATCCGGCGACGGGAGCAAGGTATATGTGGCTCATCAGAGCAATGATATTTTCGTGATAAATACCGCGACCGATGCAGTGTCAACCGTGGAGTTCCCCGGGTCGTCAAGCATTTACGGTGTGGCGCTGGCACCCGGCACCAACCTGGGCTATGTGACGGATGAAAGTAATGATATGGTCTTTGTTTTCGATACTGCCTCGGACACGGCACTTACCGGCGCGGGCAGCGTGATCCCTGTTCAAAGCACACCACGTGCCATCGCAGCGCAGCAGGGCTATGGGCTGGACATCACTACCTATACCCTGACAACCAGTACTTCCCCTTTCGGAGGAGGTTCGATTACAGCATCAGGTATAGACTGTCCCGGGGATTGTGTTAATAAATATGCTGAAGGCACAGTGGTCACAGTTAATGCTACACCTGCCAGCGGTTGGGAGTTTGTCAAATGGACGCGCGGTGTAGCAAATAGGGGTCTTTCAACAACAACGGTGACCATGAATTCAAACATGACGGTCACGGCTAAGTTTGCTGAGTTGCCAGTCCCAAAACACAATCTCACTATCGAAATTCAAGGGATTGGAGCGGTATCTCCTTTTGTGGGAACCCGTTCATTGCCAGAAGGTGATGTGACTCTGAGCGCGGTTACCGGAGAAGAGTGCGTATTCCAATACTGGGAATACAGCGGAGTAACCCTCACTGAGGAGATCTTACCAATTTATCTGACTAAAGACATGAGAATTGTCGCAATATTTAACTGCCCCCCTGATATCCCTTATATAAAATCGGACAAGGCTACAGGGGGTATTGGAAATAATGCCATTATTCCATCTGGCATAACAACCGCATTGCTTAACACAAGCGATTTTGCTGATGCTGATGATGATACACCCCTTTATTCACACTGGCAGGTAAGAAGAGATGACAGCATCTGGGGCAGGTATGATTATCCTGGATCTTTTGATTTTATCGCGGAGTTCTTCAGCGGTCTTACTGTGCATGAGGTTTCCGGTGTTACTGTTGGAATGAAGTATGACTGGAGGATAGGACATGTTGATTCGGGCAGCAGAATCACCTCTACGTCAAAAGAGTACAGCTTTTTAGTTGGGGAGGAGTCCTCCTGCTTAAGTCCTGTTCGTGAGGACAATGGTGTTGGGGACACAATATTTGACTACAGGATGATCTCTTTTCCACACTGGCCCAGAATTCCTTCTGCAGTAAAACTGTTTGGCCTTACCGACGATCCTACGGTTTTCAGGGCAGGCACCTATATGCCGGGTTCAGCAGGATACAGAGAGTATGGACATGGGCTTAGAATTAAACCCGGAAGAGCCTATTGGGTACTTTCAAGAGATCCCGTTAACGTGAGCTTCAGTGGTGTGTCTGTAAGCACCAGCCTGGATATTGAAACAGGGTTGCTTTATAATAAAAAGACAGGAAACGGCTGGAACCAGATAGGGGTTCCCAATAACAAGGTGTACTCATGGAAGGACATACAGGTAGTACAATATAATCCCGGCAGCGGTACTACAAAATTTGGTCCAACACCTGTTTATTCCGGGGTGACATACTCAGGCGTGTCTGCCTACATTGATACAAGGCTTTGGAAATGGACTGGGGATCCGGATCTGCCGTACATCTCATATGACCCGTATGATTCCGGAGTTACTGCCCAACTGCATCCGTATTGCGGATACTGGGTAAAGGCAAAAAAGCCAAACGTATTTCTCGTGTTTCCTGCAGATGCGGGAGAACCTGCTGGCTTGAGCGTGGACTTCTATGATGTGCCGCGTGTGAGTCAGGCAGATATCTCACGTACGGTCGTTCTGGACTCTCCTCCCATGCCGGGCGGCGGTTCCAATAGAGGTGCTGACATTGGTATGGTAGATTCTGTTTCCTGGCACAAGGCGGCAGGCGTTGTGGTTTTGATCATCCTGCTTATGATTATAAGAATTCGCATTTGGTCAAAACCCGAACAATAGAATTCATACGCTGCGCTGCATATGATGGTTGCTGTTATAAGTCATAATTTTGACTCTTTTGGTAATCTTGCCCCTGCATTTGCAGATGATGCCAATGAACTGGCAGAACTTCTGCAATGGCAAGCGAGATTAACATTGGCGGACGCCTTAAAAGGAGGTTTAAAATGATCATCTCAAGAAATTCAAATAAAATAAGCTCACAATGGCTAAAGACATCTGTACTGCTATTTGCCCTCACAGTGCTTCCCCTTGGAATGCTTTATGCCAAGGATTACACCTCTAAGACCGATACCTATTTAGAAGAAGTCTGGGAAAAACTCCAGACAGAGGTTGAAGCAGGAACGATAACTGTAGATGATGCAGAATTCAAAATGACTTTGATCAAGAAGGAGGCTTTTTTAAAGGCAAAGACTGCGGCCTATTTTGAAAAGTTCTGGGCAAAGCTCTTGATAGAGGTGGAGGCTGGTAATATCTCTGAAGAGGACGCAGTAGCCAAAATGATCCTGATCAAGAAGGAGGCTTTTTTAAAGGCAAAGACTGCGACCTATCTTAAAAAGATCTGGGCAAAGCTCTTGATAGAGGTGGAGGCTGGTAATATCTCTAAAGAGGACGCAGTAGCCAAAATGATCCTGATCAAGAAGGAGGCCTTTTAAAAGGCAAAAACGATTACCTGTCAATAACTCAACCTCAACTGAACCTTTAAGGAACTTTAATGACATGATTAGAGACAACAACAAACTTAATGAATTGACAGATACCAACTCTCCGGCTGAAACCTTAGCTGAGATAAAAAATATCCTGCTCCTGATCGACCCTTACCTGGACCCGTCGCCAATCGAAAAGATATTCGAGGATATCATCCGTCTCTTCAACGGAGAATTCCCCGGATATAAGGCCAGCAATACAAAATATCATAACCTGGAGCATACCTGTTCAGCCACCCTTGCTTCTGCAAGGCTAATTCATGGTTTGCATATCCAGGGGCAGGTTTTCTCCCCAAGGCTTGTTCAGCTTTGCCTGATCGGGACACTTTTTCATGATACGGGACTTATCCAGATTGAGGAAGAAGTAGAGGGTACCGGGGCCCAGCACACCATCGGCCACGAGGATCGCTCATTAGCCCTCATGGGAAAATATCTCGCTGAAAACGGCTATTCGCAGGAGGACATCCGCGACTGCGGCCATATTATCAAGTGTTCAGAGCTCTCCTTTCCCCTGGAAGAGATACCATTCAACTCTGAAGAAGTCAGGACCATGGGCAAGGTTCTTGGAACCGCCGACCTGGTTGCCCAGATGGCAGACAGGAATTACCAGGAAAAATTGCCTCAGCTCTTCCTGGAGTATCAGGAAGCCGGGATGGAAGGGTTTGAGACCCCCCTGGAGCTTTTCAGTAAAACCGAGGAATTCCATCGCAAGGTGGCACGTAAAAGGCTGACTGGTGTACTGGAAGGAGTTTCTTCTGCAGCTCTCTATCATTTCAGGGAGAGGTGGAATATAGACAAGAATCTTTATGAGGAATCAATCAAGTACAATATAAGGCGCATGAAGGAAACTGTCAGGGAGTCTCTTCTGCAGCTCTCCATCCTTTCAGGGGGAGATGGAAAATAGACAAGGATCTTTATACGGAATCAATCAATTACTGGAAAAGATATGTTGTACAGGTTGGATTCCGAAAGCCGAAGGATGATAGGTCTCGATGACTTCCCTGACATAGTTGCCTGATTCGGTGTCGCGTTCATCCAGGTTAATTATTTCCTTTTTTCTATAACTGCCTTCATTCTCTTTTTCCAGGACGCAGACCAATGGCCTTTTGGAAAATTCCCTGCTGGGAGAACTGACAACCAGGGCCAGTTCGCCATTGTCAAGCTTTAACAGGGTGCCCACCGGATATACCCCAAGAATATTGATGAATACCTTGATGAGGAGGGGATCAAAGGCTTTGCCGGCACGATCAAACATGTAGCCCAGGGCGCGGTCCGGACTCAGCAGATATTTCCGGTAGGACCGCGATGAAGTTAAAGTATCATATTTATCTGCAATGGAAATAATCTTTCCAAAAAGGGTTAACGGTTTTTTCCAGTCGGCATGGGGATAGCCGGACAGGTCGTATTTTAGATGGTGCTCAAAAAGCGGCACCAGGATTCTGGACTTGCTGTCAGGGGAGGCCTTGATTTTTAACAACAGTCGGGCGCTGTTCAGTGAATGTCCCTCAATCAATTTTAACTCACTGTTTTCCAGCTTATCCTTTTTGTGCAGAACTTCGTGGGGGATCTCAATTTTTCCAAGGTCATGAAAAAGGGCACATATGCCAAGACTCACCAGGGTACGACGTGAGAGGTTGATACGCTTGCCAATGCACATGGATAACATGGCAACATTCACCGAATGTGTGAAGGTATAGTCATCAAATACCCGAAGTGTGCTGATGGCAGAATAAACTTCGTCATCCTCGATAAGATTCGTCACCATGTCCTGGACTACCCGGACGGTTTTCCGTATACCAACCTCACTCTTCTTGTTTTTAATATTCTGGGCAACTTCTTCGATAGAGGCCTTGGCATAAGTGTAGTCTTTTCTGGCCCTTTCCCTCCGTTCTGCCTTGTCCTTGTAAGAGGATTCCTGGTCATCCTGGGATTTTTCCGATTTCTTGATCAGTTCAACCCATTTTATTTTTTCTGCAGTAAGGCCGTTTGTGAGCCAGGTGAGAGGTTCCGGCTTTTGCCCGGAATTCTCCAGCAGGCGCATGAAAGCCAGGATCTCCTTTGCAGAGGCATGCTTGACAGCTTCGAGTAAACGTACTCCTTCCAGGTCGCGGGTATCAAAATAACGCATAATGTTATCAAAAAGATTCTTTGTGGTCCTGTTGTAGGGGAGCTTTTCATCATCAACAAACAACTGGTCATTGGAGATTTTGAACGTCAATGATTTATTCTCCATGCAGCTGTTTATGGATTCGGAGAATTTCTCAATTCCCTCTATAACCATCGTATGGTTATCACTGTGAATTTTTGCTGTCTGGCTCAGGCTGAAGAAGTTGCGCGGGAATTCTTCCAATTGGGAATAGGTTCTGTATTTTGTAGCATCAGTCATTGGTGTTTTCTCCAGAGACATCACTTATGGTCTTTGTTCTATCAAAAGCTTTCCTGATCACCTTGAATCTGCTCTTTGAAGCTTTCTGGAGAACATCCTTTGCTCCCGGAGTATCGAGCAATGCCAGGGCAATGGCTGCATCTTCCCGGTAAATCAATTTCCCTGAACCTATAAAACTGTTCCATCCCCAACTCAGGAGTATTCTGCGCAGAAACGGGACAGCCATTTGGGAACCGCAGCGGCCAAGGGCCTCATAACAGGCAAGGATGTGGGCTGGGTCCTTTTTAGTGGAATTTTCTTTCAAATAGTTCAGCAGCAGGTTTTCCAGCGCACTGGATTTATTTTTTGCAAAAGCTGCAAGGATATAGGTGCGTATCTCTTTGCCGGGGTCATCAATGAGTGAAAACAGCCTTTGGGCGTATTTGGGATCCTTGTCAAGCAGCTCTTTGATCGCTTTCCTGCGCACTTTGTCAGAGGGGTGATCGCACATCTTGAAAAGAATTTTATTGACCCGGTCCCCCTGCAGGTGATTCAGAATGACCAGAAGCTTGTCCCCCATCTTCGTGCCATGTTGTTCCACTATTTTTTCAAGAGGCCCAATATCACGCTGGCTTAGGCGCACTATCACTTTCAAGACCATCTGTTGTATCTCGCGTGAACTTCTCTGCATGATGACCGGCACCAGAAAAGGGATAACCTCCGGAGAAAAATAATGAAGTGCCTGGTTAAGAGCCTTTAACTTTTCAATTTCACCCGGTTGCAGCTTCAAAAGCTTTTCGCTGATGAGTTGAAAAATTTCAGGCCTGGACAGATCCTGGAAAAAACGGTTGATGAGGGGGCTCTTCCAATCCTGTTCAGTTGATGTTTCCGAAGAGAAGAGCTTGTGCAGCGACTGAAATAATTTGGCCAGCAGATCGAACTTATCCAGCTCAATGGTTTCAACAGCCTCTTCCGAGATGAAACCCAGAACCGCGGCGAATTTCTCCTGCTCGGACTGGCTTTTAAGAATAATCAGCAATGCTTCAAAAAGGTCCGCTGTAATATCCCAGCTTTCTTCCTCCTTGACCATTTTCTGAAGTATTTTGTAATCGGCATTGGACAACTCCAGTTGGGCATCAATGATCGATGGATCGGCAATGCTTCTGGCATAAGTGTCCTCGACGTCCGATTCTGTTGGTTGCTGAGACTGGTCGGTTTCATTTTGATCGGCGACTTCTTCCGGCTGCGGCGCGGGGGGGGGAAGTTGGGAAAAATCCATAAGCAGCAAGTCTTGCCAGAAAATATCAACCGCCTTGAAATCTATATATTCAAGTTCTTCATCCATCAGAGCGGTGACAATGTCTTCCTCGGTCTCCTCTGCGAACAACCTGTTTTTGTAAGCTATTCTGAAAAAGGAGGCGATCTCCTCGGGGGTAAGACCCTCTTGAAACTCAATCCATTTTGTACCGTCACGATAGAGGAGGTTAATGATGTTTTCTGAGGAGTCCGTCTGTGAAACTTCATGGATGATTTCAGACTCGCAAAGGAGACGGTCTTTTTCCACAGTCAGCCGCAGATCGCCATGGGCCGTGAAAAATTTGCTAAATGCGACAACAAGGTTTTCAAAGGATTTTATAGTGGTTACATGATCCTCAGGATACAGGCCGTAATTCTTCCACGCCAGGATAAAAATTTTGGTTACCTGCCTGGCATCCTGCAATCCCTTATCCGAAAGGGATGTTGAGGCTGGAATTTCCTGTTGTTCTTTTGTGTTTTCTTTTTTCATTGAGTTGAGAGAGCTGATTTAACGCTTCAGGTTTGTATTCCTTACTCCAACTTTATCAATAAAGTTAGACTTGTAGCCTGTTCCTTCAAACCAGGAAAAGAGATATGTACCATAGCCTACTAATATACATATATTATATATCCAGGTCACTTTATTGTCAATTGTTGTGTATGAGGTGACTAGGTAATTCTATTGTACCCGATCAGGCCATGACCCCGGTGTCTCTGTGCGTGTCGCAAAGAGTGTCGCGAACGTGTCGCAAGTTTAACCCGCTACCTTCATCCGGTAAACGAGTCTGTTGGTCGCGCCTTCTGAAAGCAACAGTCCTATGTCCACCATCACCTTCAGGTCCCGTTTCAGAAACAGGCGGTTGACATTGGGATACCAAGCCCTCGAAATCCTGGATGGTCAAACTGTTATGTTTCAAGACGTGCCCGCCGCCCTTAGTTAAAATAGATCTCTTTGTTGGGTATAGTGTCGGGAACTGGAGAATTAAAAAGAAAAAGGATTAGCTAAAATCAGCTAATCCCATCAGTTTAAGGGAGGAAAGATTTGACTCCACATCTCTTCCAATAAAGGCACTGACAACATGATGTTGCGGAAGTCATTTCTTTCCGTTTAACACTAAACAATAAGAAAAGCCGGAGCAACTCCCCCCGGCTTTTGGGAGGATTGGCAATTTCAGAGTCTTTTTTTATGAATCAAAACACAAATGTGGCAACTAGACCAATGGATACCTCGCTTAATAATCTAAGCTCCCCGCCCAGAGTAAGCTGTTTTGTCGGGGCATATTCAATACCACCAAAAATTCCAATATTATTGTCCGCATCAACATCTTTTGCACCATTTTCAAATGAAAGTAGCCCTCCCAGATAGCCAGCCAATCCCGGTCCCAGTACTTCACTGGTTCCAAAAGCGATATCAATCACAGTGAGATCCAAATCAGACAGATACTCCATTACTTGAACCGTGAACCCCCATTCCCTATTGCTGAGATCAATATTTTTCTTCAGACCCGCTCCGAATCCATGCTCAGAATCCCCGGGGTCAACATCAATATTGCCAAGCATACCGTAGACATTAAGATCGTCCTCTATACCAAAGGAAACTTTTAGTGTAATTCTGTCCGAATCAATATCTTTAGAATCATAGTCCCTGTCTACCATATCATAGATAACGCTGCCTTCCCTGTTATCCGTGGCAATATCAGCCATAGGATTTCCAATAAATCCTGCCATTGCACCAGGGGGTGCAATAAAGGCTGACAGAAAAAAGAATAACGTGGTAAATGATTTTAAAACAACTCTGTCCATAATTCTTCCCCCTTTTTTCTTTTAAAGTCGATGTTCTTTTCTTTCATAAATTTTATTCTCTTTTAATGTAAAGAATATTTACAAAATTTAAATTTAATGCCTGGTTGTGTATAGATCAAAACGCAAGGTTGTCTGCCCTATGTGTAATTTGAAATATTATCATAATTATTGAAGACTTTATGTTTTAATCATAATTTTTTGTCTTTGCTCACTTCGTTCGACGCAGTCCCGCAAGCGGGTTCCCAGAGTCTTTGCTCACTTCGTTCGACGCAGTCCCGCAAGCGGGTTCCCAGAGGCATGGTATGATAATTAATAATTAAGACACGGCCCTGTCAAGTTGTTATTTTGTTCGAGGAGGTTCCCCCTTTTATACGGATCTCAATTAAATGAATTCTGCGATAAAATTAACGCATGATATCAGCAAGAGTCAAGAGCAGACTTGATCACTTTTTAGGATTATCCCCTTACTTCACACTTTATTACAAAGAGAAAGAGCTAAACAACGATTTGACCTTTACATTATCAGATGTCTGTACCGAAAACAGTTACACAAATGGGACACAAATGGGACACAAATGGGACACAAAAAGGTACAAATACATGGCCTTTGATCACTCGTTTTTATTCTTCCATGGCCTGAAAAATAAGGGGTTCTGGAATAAAAGAGATTTTCGAATGTTACAAAACAGCACATGTGATTACAAAAAAAAATTTCTCGCTTTTTACCATTTTTGTCCCGGTCAAAGGCTGACTCCTTTTCTTATATCTCTCGCCCGTTCACTATGTTCACTAGAGCCACACAGGGGACGAAGAGAAAGATCTTTTTATT
>JAFDJF010000113.1 GCA_019307645.1 Deltaproteobacteria bacterium | reverse complement strand
CTAAATTCGAAATTTTTGCCCATAGGTCACGTCTTCAGCGTGATTCGATATTCGATTTTATTTAGCTGCAACATAAGGATGACACTAAGGGGTTTAGGTTAGAACAAATTTACCCTGAACAAGCCCCCCTCTTTGTTGACAAAGCTGTTAGGTCATGTTAATTGCTTTGATTAAAACGTCTCATGGAAAGGAGATTATAGAATGGCTGATCTGTTGCAAGTTACGGATGATAGCTTTGATGACGAGATCATTAATTCCGACATGCCTGTCATGGTTGATTTCTGGGCGGAATGGTGCGGCCCCTGCAAGATGGTCATCATGTTCAAGGGAGGTGAGGTTGTCCAGACGATTGTTGGGGCGCAAACCAAAAACCAACTTGATGAAGAATTGAAGAAACTGTTGTAAGGGATTTCATGCAAGCTTTCAGGTTTGTCAAACGGCTGTCTTGAAATTTCATTCAGGAGTCAATTTCAAAACGTCCCCCTTTGGTCAATCTCAGCGTTGGACTCAAATTTTATTCCTCAAAATACTTAATGTATTCCTGCGGTTAAAATTTTCGCCCGCCCCCCGCTCAAAGTCCGGGATCTTCGACTTTCTTATGGAAGATTTGATAATCATAGGCGCTGCCCCCGCTGGATTGACAGCAGGGCTTTATGCTGCCAGGGCACGGCTAAATACAATTTTGCTGGAAAAACTTTCACCCGGCGGGCAACTCATAACCACTGATCTGGTAGAGAACTATCCGGGATTCCCGGAAGGGATTTCTGGATTTGAACTGGTCGACAGGATGAAGCGCCAGGTAGAGAAGTTTGAGCTTGAAATCCGGAATCAGGAGGTTGTGCGGCTGGAACTGAATGAAGGGAAAAAGGTCGTAGTCACTGATAGAGAAGAATTTGAATCAAAGGCATTGATTTTGGCATGTGGGGCGACCCCTCGGAAACTGGGGATTGAAGGTGAGGCGATTTTAACCGGCAAGGGGGTCTCATACTGTGCAACTTGCGACGGGCCTTTCTACAGGGATCAGGAGGTTGCTGTAATCGGTGGCGGAGATACTGCTGTTGAGGAAGCACTTTTTTTGACCCGGTTTGCCGAAAAAGTACACATCGTTCACCGGAGAGATGAACTGCGAGCCACTAGATTGCTCCAGGAGCGCGCCTTAGCCTCGGAAAAGATAGCGTTTATATGGGATACCATCCCGATTCGGATTACCGGTTCAACTGTAGTGGAGGGGGTAGATCTGAAAAATGTGAAAACCGGAAAAGAATTCCACCTTCCGGTTGACGGGGTTTTTGCCTTTATCGGTTATAGCCCAAACAACGATCTGGTAGAGGGTCAGCTGGAACTGGATGAGTATGGTTTTGTGTTGACCAATAACGATATGGAGACATCTGTTCCCGGGGTGTTTGCTGCAGGGGATATCAGATCGAAGCTGCTCCGCCAGGTATCTACCGCCGTGGGAGAAGGAGCTACTGCAGCTTTTGCTGCTGAAAGGTATATCGAAAGTCTTGAAACTGCTTCTTGAAAAATGCTTGTCCGCAGGTGATCATGCGCAAATTCCATAATATTGTAAAATGGGCCCTTGTATGCTCTCTTATGGTGGTTTTTCTGGGCGGCTGTGCCAGTGATAAAGCTCTAAAGAAGAAACCGAAGAAAAAAGAAAACCCCCCTGCCGAACTCATGGAGGAGGGCCGAAGTGCTTATGAGGATGAGTACTATCTGAGTGCCATTGAATCCTTTCAGAAGATAGTAGACAGGTACCCATACAGCAAATTCTATGCCGAGGCTGAACTCAAGATAGCTGATTCTTATTATTACTCAATGGATTATGATGCAGCATTTGATGCCTATACCGAGTTTCAAAGGCTCCATCCCAAGAATCCCAAGATTCCGTATGTCCTCTATCAGAAAGGCCAGTGTCATTTCAGTCAGGTGAGCACCGTTGACAGGGATCATTCCCATACCCTTCACGCTTTAGAGCAGTTTGAGCGGCTGGTCAAGGATTTTCCAAAATCGGAATATTCTGACCAGACTCACTGGAAAATAAGGGAGTGCTACATGAAACTGGCGGGATCTGAATTATACGTGGGCCATTTCTATTTTAAGATGAAGAAATACAAGGCTGCCATGACCCGGTACCGTTATATTCTGGAAAACTTCCCTGATCTTGGACAATATCACGAGGCCCTCGAATACTTGACTAAGTCCGAGGAAAAACTGGCCGAAGAGATGAACGGTGAAAAAAAATCCCGAGGAGGTATATTCTCAATTTTCAATTAGGCCGTAAACAGCCTCCAGAGCGTCTCCCAGTTTTTCCGGTTCGCTCCCTCCGCCCTGAGCCATATCAGGCCTGCCTCCGCCTTTCCCTCCCACGATATTTGACAACTGCCTGATGATATCCCCTGCTTTGAATCGGTCAACCAGGTCTTTGGTGACCATGCAGATAAGCATTGCCTTGTTTTCTTTTTTTGCGCCCACCAGGACGATGCCTGACCTCAGTTTGTCCTTTATCTTGTCTGCAGCATCACGAAGTTCTTTTTGGGAGTCGGCCTCCAGTTCTCGTGCCAGTACCTTGATACCGCTGATTTCCCTGACCACTGACAGGAGGTCTTCCGACTTATCGGAAAAAAGGTTTGCCTTCAGCAATTCAATTTCCTTTTCTTTTTCTTTATGCTCAGACAGGAGTCGTTCAAGGCGTTCCGTCAACTTGTCCGGGGTCGTCTTGATAAGGGCGGCAGCCAATTTCAGGCTTCTATCCTGCATCTGATCATGTTGAAGAGCCTCGCTAGCAGTCAGTGCCTCGATCCGCCGAACATTTGCCGCCACGGCACTTTCATTTATAATCCGGAACAGGCCGATATCTCCGGTATGGTTTGTGTGAGTCCCGCCGCACAGTTCCATGCTTACGCCTTGGCCCATATTAACGAGTCTCACCTTTTCGCCATATCTTTCTTCAAAAATGGCCATTGCTCCTGTTTTCATGGCCTCTTCCTTGGTCATTCCCTCAGTCTGTACAGCCAGATTGTCCCGGATGTAGCCGTTGACCAGGCTTTCCACTTCCGTCAATTTTTCCGGGTCTACCCGAGTGAAGTGACTGAAATCAAAACGGAGCCTGGAAGGAGAGACCAGGGACCCTGCCTGCTTTACGTGGTCCCCAAGCACTTCCCTGAGGGCCTTGTGTAACAGATGGGTTGCAGAATGGTTGCAGGCAGTTGCGCTTCTCTTTTTAATTTCAACTTTAGCTTCTACCTCATCACCGGTGGAAAAACTTCCCTGACTGAAACATCCTTTGTGAATAATAAGGCCCTGACCTATTCTGAGGGTGTCTGTAACATCAAATCTCACATTTTCTTTCACGATAGTACCAACATCTCCAACCTGTCCGCCCGCTTCCCCATAGAATGCCGTCCGGTCAAGAACAACTTCTCCCTGATTCCCCTCATTGATTTCCGTGGCCTCTTTTCCATCCACCAGCACTGCGACGACTTTTGCTTTTGAATCAAGGGCATCATATCCCACGAATTCGGTAACCAGACCCTGCCCGATAAGATTGCGGTAGGCCGCCGGGATCTCTTCTTCTCCGCTTCCTTTCCAAGATTCCTGGGACATGGTCCTCTGCCTTGACATGGCTTTTTCATAGCCGTGCATGTCCACAGTAAGGTTTTCGCTACGAGCGACATCCTCCACGATATCCACGGGTAACCCGTATGTATCGTAAAGCTTGAAGACGGCTTCACCGGGGATTGTATCATGACCTTTGGCCTTCAGTTCACCTATCTCTTCATCAAGCACTTTCATGCTGAATCGGAGGGTGTCGGCAAAACGTTTTTCCTCATTTTCCACAATGCCTTCAATCAAACTCTGTGACTGTGGGAGTTCTTCATAATCCCGTCCCATTGTTTCAATGACCCTGGCACACACGGGATAGAGAAAGGAATCTGCTAATCCGAGAACCTGGCCGAAACGGATCGCCCGCCGGATGATACGTCTGAGAACATAACCCCTGCCTTCATTCGAAGGCATGATGCCGTCTCCGATTAGGAAGGCCATTGCCCGGGAATGATCGGAGATAACCCGGAAGGCCACATCATGTTTTTCAGCCACACCGTATTTTTTTCCTGAAAGGTCTTCTATTCTGCGGATCAGGTATTTGAACACGTCAGAATCATAATTGGAGGTTTTTCCCTGAACGGCTGCCGCCAGTCTTTCAAGACCCATGCCCGTGTCAATGTTTGGATTGGGCAGTGGTGTCAGCTTTCCGTCGGGAGCCCTGTCAAACTGGGTGAAAACAAGGTTCCATATCTCCAGGTATCGGTCGCAGTCGCATCCCGGTGCACAGTCCGCTTTTCCACACCCCATAAAAGGGCCCTGATCAATATGAATTTCGGAGCACGGACCGCAAGGGCCTGTATCCCCCATGGCCCAGAAATTGTCTTTTTCGCCCAATCGAACAATTTTCTCAGAAGAAATTCCAATTTCTTCTTCCCATATCCTGTAAGCTTGATCGTCATCCTTAAACACGGAGACATGCAAACGGTCAGCGGGCAGTTTATATTCCTCTGTCAGCAGTTCCCATGCCCATGCAATGGCATCTTCTTTGAAGTAATCTCCAAAAGAAAAGTTTCCCAGCATTTCAAAAAATGTGTGGTGCCTTGGTGTGTAACCCACGTTTTCAAGGTCATTGTGTTTTCCGCCGGCCCGTACGCATTTCTGGGACGTCGCCGCCCTGACATAGTCCCTTTTTCCTTCTCCTAGAAAAAGACTTTTGAACTGCACCATGCCCGCATTTGTAAACAGTAGGGTCGGGTCATCCTTTGGAATGAGGGAGGAGCTTTCCACGATCTCGTGACCGTGTGCTTTGAAGTAGTCTAAAAATTTGTGTCTGATTTCTCTGGAATCCATTGCACTACCTGTATGTTATGTTTCAACGAAAGTCGGCCATGTCCACGGGCTGAACCTAAGGGCTCGCGCAAAAATAACTTCACATTTTGGCGCGAACCCTAAACATGAAAATCTGCGTTTTTCGGGTAGGTCTCCTTATGCCGTGTCTTTTTCTACCTTGTCTTCGCCGTTTTCTTCCTCAGCCTTATTAAGCCCTGTCTTTTCCTTGATGATATCGGAGATCTTATCTCTGATATCAATCTGTTCCGTCAAAAAACGCCTCACATTCTGTCTGCCCTGGCCGATTCTTTCATCCTGGAAGGAATACCATGCGCCGCTTTTATCGATGATTCCCAGGGAAACGCCAAGGTCAAGGATGTCCGCCTCCCTGGAGATTCCCTGCCCGTAGATGATATCGAATTCCGCCTGTTTAAAAGGCGGCGCAATTTTGTTTTTCACTACTTTTACCCGGGTCCGGTTTCCAATTGTTTCGTCACCTTCCTTGATTGCCCCGATTCGCCTGATATCCAGCCTTAGGGTTGCATAAAACTTCAGGGCATTGCCGCCCGTAGTTGTCTCCGGGTTACCAAACATGACGCCTATCTTTATCCTGATCTGGTTAATAAAGATGACGCAGGTCATGGATTTGTGGACGATTGCCGTGAGCTTTCTGAGTGCCTGTGACATCAGTCTTGCCTGCAGGCCCACATGGTGGTCGCCCATTTCGCCCTCGATCTCGGCCCTTGGTGTGAGGGCCGCCACTGAATCGATGATCAATACATCAATGGCACCGCTTCTGCAAAGGATCTCCGTGATATCAAGGGCCTGTTCACCCGTGTCCGGCTGGGAGACCAGAAGTTCATCCACATTCACGCCGAGCTTTCTTGCGTACCCCACATCCAGGGCGTGTTCGGCGTCAATGAAGGCAACCATGCCACCCATTGTTTGTGCTTCGGCAGCGATATGAAGCGACAGGGTCGTCTTTCCTGAGGATTCAGGACCAAATATTTCCAGGACCCTTCCGCGAGGGACACCTCCGATTCCAATGGCCAGATCCAACGATAGGGATCCTGTGGATATAACCGGTATGTCCACGATCGGTTGATCTCCCATTTTCATAATGGATCCACGACCAAATTGTCTTTCAATCTGAGAAATAGCCTGCTTTACGGCGGTGTCTCTGTCCATGTGTTGTTTCTCCTCTTTTGGTTACTGGATACTGATAGCTGGATGCTGAATAATAGGAGGCTGTCCGAGAATAGTAATTTCCCACAAACTCTTCGTTATCTCTGACCGTCCGTCATTTGACCTCCATCATTGGCCGGCCAGGGGCCACGCGTTAAGCTTTGTGTAAACAGCCCCGCCGGGCTTCAGATCGCTCTTGAATAAAACCAGTTCGCTGATGGATCGCACCGGACTGTTCAAGGTTCGGTATCTTAACAAAATCTTGTCCAAATGGACACCGGATTTAGCACCCTTTCGGAATCGCCCAATTGTCAGATGCGGATTGAACCGTCGTTTTTCTACCTTAATCCCAAAAGGCTTAAGGCTTTCCTGTAAGGTATTTCTGAAAAAGGACATCCTTTCAATGTCACCGGCAAGTCCGATCCACAACACCCTTGGATTGCGTCTGCTTGAAAATACCCCGGTACCACTCAACGAGATATCGAATGGGCCGTAGTTACGGCATACGTGTTTGACGACCCTATCCATGCCGGCAAGATTGTCCTCAGAGATGCTGCCGATAAATATCACGGTGAGGTGTATGTTGTCCACGTTAACCCATCTGACATCCAGAGGGGATTTCTTCATCTCACCTGAAACCCGGGAGACAATACCTTTGATTTCTTCCGGCAATTCAAATGCCAGGAAGGAACGGATTTCCATTGAGATACCTTCTAATCCAATCCATTGCCATCATGGCGGTGTCCAGTTTGACCTGTTCCCGGTTGCCCCAGAACCAGTATCTGCATGAAAGGATTTCCTGTCCCGTGGCCAGTCCTATGTAAACAGTGCCAACGGGTTTTTCCCTGCTGCCGCCGTCAGGACCTGCAATACCCGTAACAGCCAGACCCAAATCCGTTTTAAAGCGGTCTGCTATGCCTTGAGCCATTTCCCGGACCGTTTGATCACTTACCGCCCCGTGTGCCTCAAGAGTGTGGGGGTTTACATGAAGAAGATCGATTTTTGACTGATTGCTGTATACTACGATGCCACCCCGAAAATAAACTGAACTTCCCGGGACGTTTGTCAGACGGTGGCCGATAAGACCTCCTGAGCAGGATTCTGCCACGGAAATGGTCATCCCCCTGTCAAGAAGTTTCCGGCCCACCACTTCTTCCATATCCCGATTGCCGGAGGCAAAAATAAAGGAACCAACCAGATGTCTTATCTCATTTTCAACCATATCCAGTTCTTCCACAATTGTGGGTTCGTCCTTGCCGCTCAGGCTGAGAGTGATGTGGTTTTCGGGAAAGTTGGGGTAGAAGCCCAAAATCACATTTTTGGTTTTCCAGCGGAGTTTTTTAAGGGTTTCGGAAATATCCGTCTCTTTCACCCCGTACAGTTTCAGAATTCTCTGCCCCACGGAAGGGATATCCTCATAGAGATTTAATATCTCCGGAAGCACGAACTTGTCGAGAAGATGACGCATTTGATCCGGCACCCCGGGAAGAAAATAGAGTTGGACGTCCTGCTCTATGATGCAACACCCACAAACGGGGCCTTCGGGATTCAGTATTCTTGAGCCTTCAGGCAACCATGCCATTTTTTCAAGAGAAGGCGTCATTTCCAGGCCCTTCGCTTCAACGTATTTTTTGACCCTTT
>JAFDJF010000660.1 GCA_019307645.1 Deltaproteobacteria bacterium | reverse complement strand
CTCCAGAATCTGCCTTGAGACAGCATCAATCTTCTCCTGCATTTTCTGAAGCCGCTGATCATAAGCCCTTCTTTCGACTTCCATCTGGTCACGAAGTTCCTGGATTTCCTGTTTAAGTTCGTTGACGACCTCTTCTGATGTCCCTCTTTCCTGGGCAAAACCATTGCCTCCAAGCGTAAAGAGAAAGCCGGATATATAAAGAAAAACAAAAAGTTCCCTTTTCATGATCCCTCCTTTTATTAAAGCATACACGCAGACGCAGATGTATTACAGGGGCGACTACTCAGGTTGTTAGGTTCCCCGCCGCCGGCCCATAGGGCCTACGCGGCCCGGAGGGAACCCTTGAACCTGAGTAACTTACAGGGAACACATGTCCCGCATCAGAGAGGCTCTGCTGCTGCAGATTTACATGGATTTTTAACAGGTTAAATGGAAATTTCAGGAAAAGGTTGAAAAGGGAGGCGCCCTTGAAAAGAATAGTTTATAATAAGACTTTTGCGCAGATGGGAATTTATACTGGCTGGCGTTTTTGGCCGGAAGGAGCAATGGCGTCTTCGCTGTTGCAGACGCCTTGTCAAACAGTTTCGCTGAACTGAACAACAAACATATGGGACAGTTCTCAGCTGCCTTGATCGATGTTAAATGTATATAATGATCTGAATGATCGGCACTGTGACTGTGGGCAGGTTTGTGATTATGGAAAAATGGATGAAGGAGATGCGAACCCAGAGCAATGAAAAAGATCGCCAGAAATGAGAGGGTAATCCCTGTTCGGATAAAGGTTTTTGGTTTCACCATCATTTTGTTTTTCCAAAGGCAAAGATAAGTGGTCTGTTTCGTCATGGAAGCGATTGAAACATACCGATGAGCAATTTACTCCCTTTCCAAGGGAGTCGTCAATGAACTTTTCAGTTGAGAACAAGCAACGCCGTCTTTTAACAAAAAGGAGCACCTTATGGGCTTTATTAAAAAAGATTCGCATACTGCCGACGCAAACAAGAAAGTTGCTCATGACATGTCTTTCTATAAATTTGTTATCCGCAACATTCCAACTGCGGTTCTCACTGTGAACGCCGATCTCAGGATTACCGGTTTCAATCCAAAAGCAGAGGAAGAAACCGGGTATACAGAAAAGGAAGTTATCGGGCGCTATTGTGGTGATATCCTTCGCGGAGAGATGTGCACAGCAAAATGTCCGTTAAAAACAGTCCTGAAAGAAAAGAAACCCATTTCCTTTGTCGCAACGACCATTCGTAAGAAATGGGGCGAAACGATCCCTGTCCGGATGAACTCAGCGGGATTATTTGACGATGATGGCCGTTTAATCGGGGCGGTGGAATCATTTTGGGATATTTCCCGTCTAAAAGCCATGCAACGGGAAAAGGACAATATCATCTCAATGTTCGCCCATGACATGAAGTCCTCAATTGCGATTATTGGAGGCATTGCCCTGCGACTCTTGAAAAAGCTGGGGAGCCTGAATGAAGAAAAACAGGAAAAATATTTTGACATCATCAAAAAAGAATCCGCCAACTTGGAGTTTATCGTTGATGATTTCCTGGATTTTGCCCGGTTGCAGACGGGTAAGCTGCAGTTGAATTTCGCTCCCGGTTGCAGACGGGTAAGCTGCAGTTGAATTTCGCTACGACACTATTGGAAAAGGAATTGATGGAGCTCTACGATGCCTATCAGACCAAGGCAGCCCGGAGTCACATTAATTTAGAGTTTCAAACAGGCGAGGCATTATCGGTTATCGAGGGTGATGCCAAGCGTCTGCGCAGGGTTTTTACCAATATTCTGGATAACGCCTTTAAATTCTCAAAAGAGAATACAAAAATTACCCTCATTTCAGAGGAAAACAAACAAGCGTCCATCGTCAAAATAAAAGACCAGGGGTGCGGAATAGATCCAAGAGATCTTCCTTATATTTTTGACGCCTTTCATCGAGGTAGAGATGCAAAACGATATGAAGGTTCAGGAGTGGGATTGGCGGCTGCGAAGACGATCGTAGAAGCTCACGGCGGTCGAATTAACGTGGAAAGCGAGTTGGGTAAAGGATCAGTCTTTACGGTTGTTTTGCCGAAGACAAGAAAACCGGAGAATAATTTGGAAGAGGGATAGAACAGAACTATGCACCGCATGCAGATCCCGGTCTCCAAAATTACGTGTATGACCTCCAAAACGGCGCTGATCAATCCTCCCATCAGGCGGGCAAAAATTTGAGTCCAACGCTGAGATTGTCCAAAATGGGGCTTTTTGAAATTGCCTCAAATAGGTGTTTTTATCGGGTTTTCCTGTTGACAAAAATCTGCAAGAAAAGGCAAAATTGATAATCTGTTGACAAGATTGAACTAGTCTACCCGTAAGAAAGGCTGAAGGGCCCTTACTGTGAGATCTCGGCCCGCTGCTCAGCTTCTGTTACATGTTCTCATGTTCTTATGACCGAAATCGAAAACAACAACCCACAAACACCAACCGCTGATACATTCCGGACAGTAGAAGTCCTTACGCTTTCGGCCTGTCATTTCATTCACGATGTCTATTCCAGTTTTCTTGCGCCGCTGCTTCCGCTTTTGATCGAAAAGCTCTCCATGTCTCTCACCCAGGCAGGCTTTCTTTCCACGGTAATGCAGATTCCATCCCTGCTCAATCCCCTGATAGGGGTCTTGGCTGACAGAAGAAGCGTCCGCTATTTTATCATACTTGCCCCGGTAACAACAGCCGTGCCAATGAGTCTCACAGGGTGGGCCCCCAATTACGGAGTGCTGCTGATTCTCCTGTTTATCACAGGTATCAGTGTTGCTGTTTTTCATGTCCCGGCACCAGTTATGATTTCACAATTATCCGGTGATAAAAAGGGAAAGGGCATGAGTTTCTACATGACAGGAGGTGAACTTGCCAGGACAATAGGACCGTTGGTTGCAGTTGGGGCAGTATCCGTATTCGGTCTTGAAGGTTTTTATCCAATAATGATTTTTGGCGTCCTGGCTTCGGCCTGGCTGCATCTAAGGTTTCGCGACGTCCCGGTGCAGACGAACAACTCGGTCAGGACATCGCTGCTTTCCACGTTCTATGAGATGCGGCACATATTGCTGCCGCTTACCGCAATACTCGTTGCACGGGGATTCATGCACGCCTCAATGACGACCTTCCTGCCCACATTTATCAAGCAGGAAACTGGCAATATCTGGCTTGCAGGATTCGCACTTACCGCTTTGGAGGGGATCGGCGTCGTGGCAGTGCTTTTATCCGGAACCTTGAGCGATTACATGGGTCGCAGACGAATCCTGTTCATAGCGCTTCTGGGCGCTCCCATCGGTCTGTTCCTGTTTGTATTAACCAGCGGTCCGCTGCGCTTTCTCATGCTGCTTGTTACCGGTTTCACACTCCTGTCCACAACACCTGTCATGCTTGCCATGGTCCAGGAAAATGCCCGAAACAGTCCGTCAGCAGCAAACGGATTGTTTATGATGACATCGTTTCTCGCGCGATCGCTAATTGTAGTTTTTGTTGGGATGATTGCTGACCGCATTGGGTTGCATAACACATATCTTATCAGCGCCGGCATGGGGCTGCTCGGGATCCCCTTTATCCTGATGCTGCCACATAAGAGGGGTACGGAATCGGCAAACCTAACCTAAATCTGAGCGCCAAAAATGTGAAGAGTTATTTTTACGCGAGCCCTAACATAATAGTAAAGATCCGGGTCCTGAGGGCCCGGCATTGGTTTCTCCCCGCAGGGGTGTACATGGCCATACGATCTTCATAAGTGATCTAAAGTGTCTAAAGTGAATCCCGCTTCAGCGGGACTAAAGTTATGGTGCGCTTCGCGATCGATTTTGATATATTTCAGACTGTTCATTCCAATTGACTATTTGCGAAGCATCCATTTTATTTTCTCTTACAAATGTCTGCGCGTTAAGCGCACTCCTCAACTTTAGATCACTTTAGGCACTTTAGTTCACTTTAGATCACTAGACAGGTCCTATCAACCACGGCAGAGCCTTCTCTCTCTGACCCCCGAATAGCGGG
>JAFDJF010000112.1 GCA_019307645.1 Deltaproteobacteria bacterium | reverse complement strand
GGCTATGTCACTGATTATGATGTGACCGTCTCCACCAAGGTCGGGTACGTCGTTTGCGGCGGGAATGTCCTTCCTGATACACTGGTGAGTGAACAATACCTTCTGGATCTGGAGAGGGAGGCGTTTTTAAGCCTGTGCGGCGAGCCCAAGACCCAGGCCAGGATGCAGCATATGCTGACAACGGGCAAGCCGCTCAGAAATTAACGTTAGGGTGAAGAAAGGGGTAACATAGCATGAAAGAAGCCGTGATTGTTTCTGCCTGCAGAACTGCGGTGGGGAGAGCCCCGCGCGGAATCCTGAAAGATACCCGGCCGGAGGACATGGGATGTGCCGTGCTGCGTGATTTGCTCAACCGGGCGGATGACCTGGACCCCATGCTCATAGATGATGTAATTATCGGATGTACCTTCCCCGAGGGTACTCAGGGGCTGAACATGGGACGCGTTCTTGTGATGTCCATGGGTTGGCCCGATCGGATTCCCGGAATGACCGTTAACAGATTCTGTGCTTCCGGACTGGAGGCCATTGTCGTTGGTGCAGAAAGGATCATGGGCGGTCTTGCCGATGTGGTGGTTACCGGCGGAGTGGAGAGCATGAGCCAGATCCCCATAGGGGGGAGCATGATGTACCCCAATCCTGCGCTGGTGGACACAAGACCGGGCGCATTTACCCCCATGGGACTTACTGCCGAAAACGTGGCCGAGCGTTACAACGTCGGCAGGGATGAACAGGATGAATTTGCAGCCAAGAGCCAGCAGAAGGCAGAAGCCGCCATCAAATCGGGCCGCTTCAAGGATCAAATCGTTCCCCTGCGGGTCAAAAAACAAAAAAAACTGTCCAACGGCCACTTTGAACATGAAGAGGTTGTATTTAATACGGACGAAGGCATGCGTCCCGGCACAACCAAGGAGGGTTTATCCCGTCTTCGTCCTGTATTCAAACCCAATGGGACGGTTACAGCGGGTAATGCCTCCCAGACGAGTGATGCAGCGGCAGGGGTGCTGCTCATGTCCAAAGAGAAGGCAAGAGAACTGGGCCTGAAACCCATAGCCACCTTCCGGTTCTATGCTGCTGAGGGATGTGAACCTGAGCAAATGGGTGTTGGGCCGATGGTTGCCATACCAAAAGTTCTCAAACTCGCCCAAATGACCCTCGATCAGATTGAGTTAATTGAATTGAACGAGGCCTTTGCAGCCCAGGCAGTCTACTGCATTAGGGAACTGGGGATCAATCAAGAGATTACGAATGTCAATGGCGGCGCCATTGCCCTGGGTCACCCTTTGGGCTGTACCGGCGCAAAGCTGACCACGCAGCTTGTCTATGAAATGCGCGAGAGAAAAATGCGATGGGGGTTGGTCTCCATGTGCATCGGATTTGGGATGGGCGCTGCGGGGATCTTTGAAGTCGAGGATTATTAACCCGGCAACTCATACCTGATTTAAGGAGGAGCAAAAATGGCTGACAGAAAAATCTTTGCAGGCGGTGAGTTCCTGGTCACAGACGCGGCCTCGGAGGACGTATTCACGCCCGAGGATTTCACTGATGAACATAAGATGATTTTCGAAACCGCCAAGGGATTTGTGAACAAAGAAATCCAGCCCAATATTGATAAGCTCGAGGAAAAAGATCATGATTTAGTCTTGGGGCTTTTGGCCAAGGCCGGGGAGTTGGGTCTGCTCGGCACGGACGTTCCCGAGGAATATGGCGGATTGGGACTGGATAAAGTCAGTACAACGGTTGTGGGGGAGGCCATGGGCACAGCAGGAGCATTTAGCGTTGTCTACGGCGCCCATACGGGGATCGGCACCCTTCCCATTGTGTATTTCGGAAACGAGGAGCAGAAGAAAAAGTACCTGCCCAAACTGGCCTCAGGAGAGTGGTGCGGGGCCTACTGTCTGACAGAAGCCGGGGCAGGGTCTGATGCCTTGAATGCAAAAACAAGGGCTGTTCTCTCAGAAGACGGCAAATACTACAGGCTAAACGGTGAAAAGATGTTTATCACCAACGCCGGGTGGGCCAGCAGCTTTATCGTCTACGCCAAGGTGGACGGAAGGGATTTTACCGGTTTCATTGTTGAAAAAGATTTTCCCGGAGTCTCCACAGGCGCCGAAGAAAAGAAAATGGGAATTAACGGCTCCTCAACCCGTTCGGTTATACTGGAGGATGCCAGGGTACCGGTTGAAAACATTATGTTTGAAATCGGAAAAGGCCATAAGATCGCATTCAATGCCCTGAACTTCGGGAGGTGGAAATTGGGCGCCATCACAGCAGGCGGCTGTAAAGCATGCGTTGCAGAAGCCGTAAAATACGCTAACGGCCGAATCCAGTTCAAGGTTCCGATCAGCTCATTCGGAATGACCAAAACCAAACTGGCGAACATGGCCGTTCGAACCTACATGAGTGAAAGCATCATGTACCGCCTTGCCGGGATGTTTGATAACAGATTGGGAATGCTGGACGAAGAGGCCAAAAAGAGCGGCAGCGAAAACGCCAAAGCCATTGAGGAATATGCGGCAGAGTGTTCCATCGCCAAGGTATATGGCTCAGAGGTCCTTGACTATTGTGTTGATGAATATGTTCAAATCCTGGGGGGATATGGTTTCTGTGCCGAATACCCGGCAGAAAGGTGCTATCGCGATGCCAGGATCAACCGGATCTGGGAAGGAACCAACGAAATCAACAGAATGCTTATCCCGGGGACCATGATACGGAGGGCCATGGAGGGCCGTCTGGACCTGTTGACTGCGGCCCAGGCCGTTGCCGGTGAAGTCATCGCCTACTCGCCGCTCGCGGTGCAACTGCCGGACACCCCTCTTGCACTTCAGGAGCACATGGTCAAGATGAGCAAAAAAATCGCCCTGGTCGTAGCCGGGGTGGCGGCCCAGAAACTTGGCCAGGATCTTGTAAATGAGCAGGAGGTCCTGACAAAGATTGCCGACATTGTCATCGAGGTCTTTTCCATGGAGAGTGGCCTGTTGAGAACCCTGAAAATGATCACCCGGGAAGGTGAAGAAAAGGCCAGGTATCAAATTACTGCGGTCAAGGTTTACATGGATGAGATGATCCCCATGATAGAAATGTGGGCCAGGCAGATCCTGGCCTATATGGAAGAAGGGGACATGCTCCGCACACAGTTGGCTGGTATAAAAAAACTGGCCCGCTATCAGCCTGTTGATGCGGTCAGCTTGAACAGGGAAATTGCAGACAGAATTATCGAGCTGGAATCATACCCTTTTTAATCAGGAAGCGGAAATAATAATGACGGATTACGATGAAACATCAATGGCTGCGGTCTTTCTGAACCAGGTTGAAAAATATGGTGAAAGGGCGTGTGTTGCGTTCAAAGAAGATGGGCAATACACAGATATATCATGGAACCGGATGGGTGATATGGTAAGGAATTTGGCGGCCTTTCTGATTTCTATGGGGATCAGAAAAGGGGACATCGTTGCCATATTTTCCCCAAACAGGTACGAATGGTGGGTGAGTGATCTTGCGGTGTTATCCATCGGTGCGGCAGATGTGCCCGTTTATGCGACCAACTCTGCTGAAGAGGCCTTCTATATGCTGGATCACTCGGGCGCCAGGGCCTGCTTTGTCGGCGGGCAGGAGCATCTTGAAAAAATTCTGCAAGCAAAAGGCAGGCTTCCGAATCTTGAATTCATTGTTGTCTATGATTCTGTCAAACACAGCAGCGATAATGTTGTTACGTTTGCTGATGCCCTTGAAAAAGGTCGAGTTGAGGATACCCGGGACGAATTCAATAACCGAATTGGATCCATCAAACCTTCCGATCTGGCTACCATTATTTATACCTCAGGCACCACAGGACTTAACAAAGGTGTGATGCTTTCCCACAACAATTTAATCTCAAACATCAGGCAGATACTTGAGATTCGAGAAATACTGAAAGATGAAGAGTTGTTCCTATCATTCCTTCCCCTTTCCCATGTGCTTGAAAGGACTGTTGGCTATTACCTGCCTGTAAGCATTGGTGCCAAAGTAGCATTTGCAGAAGATTTCTCCAAACTCCAGCAGAATCTGACTGAGGTCCGCCCGACTGTCATCATAAGTGTTCCCAGACTGTATGAAAAAGTCCGTGCGGGAATCCTTTCAAAAGTAAATGAGGCCGCCCCTTTTAAAAAAGCTCTTTTCAACTGGGCAGTCAGGCTTGCGTCGGAAAACTTGCCCTATGTATGCAGCAAAAGGCAAAGAAAAGGATTGTTTGCCTTGAAATATCACTTTGCCGACCGTCTTATTTTTTCAAAACTGAAAAAAACGCTTGGGATGGACAGATTAAGGCTTACCGTGTCAGGTGGTGGGCCGCTTTCAGTGTCTGATGCTGAGTTTTTCCTCGGAATGGAAATTATCGTACTTGAAGGTTTTGGCCTCACCGAAACCACTCCAGTTACCCACGTAAACCGGCCATGGCTGATCAAACCGGGCACCGTGGGTCCCCCGGTCAAGGATACAACGGTCAAACTCTCAGAGGAAGGTGAAATCCTTTTTAAAGGCCCCCAGGTGATGATGGGATACTACAAAGATAAGAAAGGAACCCGGGAAGTCTTTACAGAAGACGGATTTTTCAGGTCAGGGGATATCGGCGCCATTGATGAGGACGGCTACCTTTCTATTACGGGAAGGATAAAAGACATCATTATCACGTCAGGGGGAAAGAATATTTCGCCGCAAGTGATTGAAAACAGTCTAAAGGATTCCAGGTTCATCGAGCAGGTAAGCATTATTGGTGACCGGAGAAAGTTCCTTTCAGCCCTGATTATTCCTGCGTTTGATGAGCTGAGGCCGTGGGCGCAGGAATGTGGCGTAGCATTCAGGGACAATGAAGAACTCATTCAGAATGACGAGGTAATTAATCTATACGAAAAGGAATTTGAAAGATGCACGCGCCACCTTTCCCGGGTGGAAAGAATAAAGAAATTCAGACTTCTGTCAACTGAGTGGTCCCAACAGACCGGAGAACTCACGCCCACTCTGAAAATTAAGCGGAATGTTGTGGAAGAAAAATACAGGGAGTTAATCGAGGAAATGTACCCTCCGGACTTTCGAGAGGCATAAAATGGAGGGGTTTCTGCTTCTCAGGATTTTTCCTTTTCCGCCTTTTCAACGACTTTTTTGTAATATATCTCAGTATCCTCCAGAAGCGGGGATGTTTTTCTCAACATGTTAAGCTGCATGATCGTAAAATTGATCTTCTTGATCTGACGGTACTTTTCCTTCTCATCCGAAAGGTTTTCCAGCATATCCTCCATTCGTCTGATCTCTTTTTTGAGCTCGAGCTCCGGCGGAACACAATTGGCGTTTTTAAGTATCTTGTAGGCCATCCGAAGGTCTTCGGGCACATGCCTGTCATCTTCAATCTCAACAGGTTTACCCGTACCCGGAAGATTGTCGAATTCCCCCTTCATCTGGGCTTCCCGGATCTTCTGCTCAATAATCTTCTGTAAACCAAACATAAGTGATAACCTTGGGATAAGATGAGTATTCGATACGCGATTTAACAGGAATTTGCAAGCATAATAAAAAGATGCCCGACAGGTTTTGAACATAATTGATGGTTTCGTGAAAAGTCGTCACTCCGGTGAAAACCGGAGTCTAGACCAACTGGAACCATTTGATATAACTGGATTCCGGCCTTCGCCGGAATGACGAGAAATGGTATTTTCCGACTTTTTACGGAATCGTCATAACTGGGTCAAAATGTTAATTAACTTCCTGCGGAAGAGGAGTTTGCTGCAACTAATATCTCCTTGACAACACTGACACTATCCGATATTTCCACTGCAAAGATTTTGGAAATGGAACAAACAATGATAGATGATCTTGATAAAAAAGTAATCGGTCTTATTCAGGGAGACCTTCCGGTTGAGCGGAGGCCGTTTGCGATTCTGGCTGAGAAGATCTCCATTACCGAAGATGAGTTTCTGGAGCGGGTTAACAACCTGAAAAAACGGGGCGCTCTCAGACGGTTTGGCGCCACCATACGGCATCAAAAGGCCGGGTATGGTTCCAATGCCATGATTGCCTGGTTGGTTCCCGATGAAAGGATAGACGAAGTGGGGGAAAAACTGGCCCGGTTTCGGGAGGTCACCCACTGTTACCAGCGAAATCCCCAGGGGGACTGGCATTACAATCTGTTTTCCATGGTCCACGGCAGTAACCGGGATCAATGCTACGAAATTGCCGAGAGGATGTCTCAGGCTGTGGTCATTAAAGACTATATTTTGCTCTTCAGCGAGACGGAGTTTAAAAAGACGAGCATGGAGTATTTTTAATGGGAAAAAAATCCCAGTATCTGTTTAAAAAAGCCAAGGAATGTATTCCCGGCGGGGTGAACAGCCCTGTGAGGGCAGGGAATGCCGTCGGCATCGACCCTCCGTTCATTACGGAAGCACACGGATGCACTCTCAGCGATGCAGATGGAAATGAATACATCGATTATGTCTGTTCGTGGGGCCCCATGATCTTGGGCCATACCCATCCGGAAATTGTCCGTGTCCTGAAAGCGGGCCTTCAGCGGGGGACCAGCTATGGCGCGCCAACAGAAATAGAAGTGGATATGGCAGAGACCATCGTGGACATGGTGCCCTCAATTGAGATGGTACGAATGGTAAATTCGGGAACCGAGGCCACCATGAGCGCTATTCGCCTTGCCAGGGGGTACACGAGCAGAGAAAAGATTGTTAAGTTCGATGGCTGTTACCATGGTCATGCCGACAGCCTGCTGGTGTCGGCAGGTTCCGGGGTGGCCACTCTGGGCATTCCCGGCAGTCAGGGAGTCCCCCGGGATGTGGCCAGACATACAATTTCCCTCCCATTCAATGATCTGGAAAGCGTGAATCAGGCCTTTGGGAAATACGGCCCGGAAATTGCTGCAGTAATCATTGAGCCGATACCAGGCAATATGGGTGTTATCATCCCGGATGAAACCTTCCTTAAAAGCCTGATGAAAATAACCTATGAAAACAATGCGTTACTTATTTTTGATGAAGTCATAAGCGGCTTCAGGGTGGCTCCCGGAGGTGCGCAGGAACTTTACGGCATCATGCCTGATCTCACTTGTCTCGGTAAAATAATTGGCGGAGGGCTGCCGGTGGGGG
>JAFDJF010000659.1 GCA_019307645.1 Deltaproteobacteria bacterium | reverse complement strand
CCTTCAGAAGTACACATAACCCGCACACCTATGACCTTGGAGCCAAAGGTCTTACGTTGACGAATATCTATAGAGATGTTGAAGGAAAGCCCGTTCTCAAGATTCAACGTAGTACGCATCCATTAAAGGCGGCCTGTCAAGAGAAAAGACTCCCCCGTACCCCAATAAATTGAGATTCTTCTTGCAGGTGTTTTTTGGATTAACCCCTCACGGTCGTCTCGGATCCGACTCGTCCTTCACGGATGGTGCAGAGAAGGCAATCCGCACCGCGCATCCATACGTGCTCATCACGACCAACTGTACCGGTTGACCGTGTTCTCCACCTTGCGGGGGAGAAGGCGACAGAAAATTACCGGTTCCTTGCCGATCTCATTCACACTCTATTTACGGGCTTGTAAGCACCAGCTTGTCCGGAGTTGTCGGCAAGGGCGGATCACCGAAGACCATGATGGTTGGAGTGAGGCAGGTCCCACTCACTTAGGGGGGCTTTGTCCAGCGTAAAATCGGGGCTCCTGCCCACTCCGAACTCTCAACTTGCCTTGCCGAACATCAACTCCTTGTTAAAAGGCACATCGTCCCTGAGCACATGGTAGGCCGCAATGGCCAATTTGTGTCCCACAATGCTCAGGGAAATCAGTCGCCTGGCCTTCGAGCGTCTTCTGGCCAGATGTTTCTGCCTGAAGCTCCTTACGTATCCATAGTGCCGAACCGAAATGGCTGCAGCCTGGTTAAACGCCCATTTGAGATGTGGATTGCCCTGTTTCGAACCTCTTCCTCTCCGGATTACGTCGCCCGATTGGGCCAGGCCAGGCACCACACGGGCATAGGAACAGAATTGTTTGGCACTTGCGAACCGAGCGATGTCTCCCACCTCATAGTAGATCGTCAGGGCCAGTATCTTACCCACTCCGGGAATCGTCTGCAGATGTTCAAATATCGGTTTGTTCTTTACCGTACTCAGAATGTACTTCTCAACCGTCTTCAACTCACGACTGTAAAGCCGAATCCTCTCAAACTCCATCCCCAGGCCGGCACGGATGCCAGGATGCGTAAACGATCGAAGCAACTCCTCTTCATCCACTCCCTGTATTGCCTTGTCACTACAAGGGAGGCCATACTGCTGGAACTTCCTCTTTATGGCAACGTAGGCCTCCGCCCGAAGTCTGACCATACGGGTCCTGCGCCGCAGCAGATCCCGAATGGGCCTTGTATCCTTCGGGTAAATGTACGCCTCCGGAATCGCATCCAACCGGAGCAACTTGGCCAAGGAAAAGGCATCCCTTCGGTCCGTCTTCACCTTCGCACCGGTGATCATGTAGAGCCCCATCGTGTGGGCCAGTTTCACCTTGTAGCCAGCCTCCTCCAGTCCGTCCACGAGCCAGTACCAGTTCAATGTTGCTTCGATGGCAACCGTGGGTCGGCGTGGCACCTTCTCGAGCAGGCTCAGGATACTCGGAAGATCGTTCGCTGCCGTTTCCGTAACGAGCTTCCGTTCCTTCTGGTCGATCACGCATACGACGCTGTTCCTTGTGTGAAGATCGATTCCTGCATAGAATTGCATACTCGGCCTCCTTTCGTGTTTGGGGTAGACGATCTGGTTGACGCTCCGATCATCATACCCCATAAGGAGTCGGGATAGAGTTACGGCGCGCGCAGCCATGGTACACTTACCCACAACTCACGTTTCCGTAAGCCCCCCTACGATCCCGGACGGTCGGATTTCCCGAATCCGGTTCTGACCCTGGCATTTCCTCCTGATGCCTTCCCACAACCGGTGAAGCTCAAGTGCTAACTCACATACACCCCGCCCGGTAGTGGTTTGCATGCAGGCATAGGCCTAAGACTGAGTGTTCCTCCCGTTTCCGGTTGACACCCCTTAGACCCACCAGGTGCCCAGAGCCCCTTTGCCCGCAACAGGCGTTGTCTCTTGCGGTGTGATGTCCAGCATCACATCAGAGGGCATTACCCCTCCTTCATCGCTCATACGGACTCATGCGCCAGACCAAATTCCTCCTTTCGACTTCGCATTACGCTCCTTCGAAAGGTCTTTGCAGGTTGCCGTTAGCCCCTGCTGGAAGATGGCCCTTCCCGACATTATCCCTGCAATCCTTGCATGGTTGCCTGGGCCCTTACCCCGTAGCGTTTCCCCGGTGCATTTGCCCGTTTCTTCCCGGAGAACATCGGCCTCACCTCAGCGGCCAGAGGTTCGGCTTGCTAATCCCCCTGCAATGCAACTTCAACAGGGTACTAATTTCGAGGCTGCAGCCATTCCTTTATGTTCAAGCCCCCATGCTCGCTTGGCCTCCCGGTTGCACCTACCGATGTAACCTTCTTTCGATTACATGGCAGCCTGGCCTTTTACACCACGCATAGAACATGTGGTTGCCCAACATGAACTGTGGTATCGCTACATGCCTGCATCGGGCAACTG
>JAFDJF010000658.1 GCA_019307645.1 Deltaproteobacteria bacterium | reverse complement strand
TCCGCTTTGCTACCGGCTACTCAAAGATATGGGGGGACTTCTCTCTTTTGAACAAGAAAAAGATTACCTGATCTTCACAGTCTCGTTGCCTAAGACGGTTCAATCGCTCAAAGAAAATGGAATTCAAGATGGTGTAGAAACCAACCTACTTCGTGACCGTTCAATGTATGGCTAAGAATATAGCACCATTGCCCTCTGCCGATCAAGATCTTCCTATGCGGTCAATGACAAAAGCGTGTCATTGATGTAGTGTATTTACATTTTTTAATAGGCGTAGCCTTCCCACGGCTTTTTGAGATCCAGATCATCGGCCATTACCTTATAAACATTATAACCCTGTGCACAATGGGCAAAGCCATGGCAATGCCATGCGGTCCCTGTACAGTAAACGCCCTCGATTCCCGGGATTCGATGGCCGGCAAGTTCCGGAATCGGACGAAATTTCCCTGCCTGAGACGGAAAATTCTCTATGACATGCTGGTTGCCGGCCAGGCCATAGTTTCTGGCAAGCCCGGATGTGAAGTGAGGGGTTACAGGTAAATAGCCGTTGACGATATCCCAGCTTACATTGGGCGCATACTTGCTTATCTCCTTAATCATATCATCTGCGTGTTTTTTTTCTATTGCCTTCCATTCATCATCAGAATATTTCCATGCAGGCAAAACAAACTGCTCGGTCTGCAGTCTGAAGTTTTTTTCAGGTTCGTCCGGTGGGGCCATGCATTGATCAAAGTTACAATTCAAACCCGGTTGATGGCCCTGGTACATATACAAACCATTGAGCGATTTTGGCCAGATCTTCGCCCGTCTTTCAGCGCTTTCATTGATAAAGGTGTCAACGTCTCCTGTAGAGGATTCGCCTCCAAAACCAAGCGCCATACAGTATCCCGCGTCAGGAACCGTATCCTCGCAGATGAACTTGGGCCTTTCAGTCAGTGCCCAGCTGTACCACATGATAGTTGTCCAGTCTTTGGAAAGAGCCTTCAGCTTTCTGGCAATAATGTCATCCACATGCTCAGGGCCGATGAGGTTGAAGATAAGCTGAAACGGGTCAACGCTGGTCACAACGTATTTTGCAGCAATCTCTGTTCCGTCGGCAAGGCGTATGCCCTTTGCCTTGCCGTTTTCCAGCAATATCTTGTCGACCTTGCTGTATGTTTTTGCCTCACCACCATTCTCGGCGATTATCCTGAAAGCCGCATGGGTCAGGGAATGAGTGCCGCCCACCACATAACATGCATAGGGAAGCCACGTCATTTCGGAGAGCAGGGCAGTCCAACCCATTGCCTGGTCATCTGCTGAAAAGCCATATGACTGGCAAACCCTGTGCCCATACATCTGTATTTTCGGATGTTCAAAAAGTGATGAAAAAAGCTGTGCCGTGGTCATCATAAGCCAGTGGGGATCGATGCCGGCTTCAGGCGTCATCATACATAGCCTGTCCATGGCATCCATTTCATGAACAGGTTTGGCCGGATTATAAGCCCACTCCATCATGGCGGGAAGCCAGTATTTTGTGCCCTTATCCCAAAGTTTAAGCCATGTATCCGCATCTTTCTGCGAGTACTGGGCAAACAGATCTGCAGTCTTGGTCTGATCAGGATCTACATCAGGAAAAGCGGAGTATTGAAGGATGCAGGATTGATCATCGAAAATTGTGCCGGTCGCACTGGTCGTATAGGCATATCTTGCACCGTAATCCTCAAACTCCGGAAAGTCCCTGTACAACGGCCCCTGATACCAGCCAATGTGGCCGGCTGAACACGTGTTCCCCACATACCCGCCGGCAGGCTCTTCAGAGGACCAACCGGTTCCCAGTTCATGCCTTTCTTCAAAAAGACACACCTTCAAGCCCCCATACTTTGCGAGATACATTGCTGCCACAATGGCTTTTTGTCCTCCTCCAACGAAAACCACATCGTATTCACTGTCTGCCATAGAAAAATCTCCTTTAATCTAGCCTAGTTAACCCTAACGTTGCAAAAGTCGAGGATGCCCCAGATCTAAGGCGGAAAGGGTGAAGTCACGCCATGGCGTGATTTCGCAAGCTCAACTGATGTCATTGCGCGCGAACCCTTGACAACGCAGGAGATGGGGTATCCTCGGCTTTCCCATCGGGTCAATAACATGGCTCCTTTTGACTGCTTTCAGGATGTCACCTGGGGTGAATTCCAGTAGAGCATGCAAAAAGATGAATGAGTCTATTATTATTGTCTTTAAAACCATTTAGCCATGTTATTTATGCAACTATAGGGATAAATCAGCATTTCTTATAGGGATACTGTAACAATGCCGGTTTGGTCGCACCCGCCACCGCCGGGTTTATCTTTTATCGCCATCAATCTGTCTGTTGAGCTGTGACCGTTATAAAAGCACTGTTCGACCCAGATATTTCCATTGAAAATCAGGCATCCTGAATAGACGCCGGCAG
>JAFDJF010000657.1 GCA_019307645.1 Deltaproteobacteria bacterium | reverse complement strand
TTTAAAGAAGAATATACTCAAGCATGAAGGCCTGAATGAGTGGTTTCCGATTCTGGCTGATAGATTTGAGACCCTTCAGGATTTTACCATGGAAGAGACAGAGAATGTAGTCCGTGATATGGCTGACGAGTATGAGATCAAGGCAGGGATACTGATAAACGGCGCTCGAGCTGCTGTCACAGGACAGGCGGTAGGCCCCGGTATCTTTGATGTACTGTTAGCAGTTGGACAGGATAGAGTGGTTGAGCGATTGCGTAAGGCCGTGACTTTCTTCGAGTAGATATTTTTCATACTAGGGCCGGCGCTTTTTGTAACTACTAACTAATATGCAAAGGCGCAGGCCTCCTGCCGGATCTTTTCAAGGGGAAGACTCACAACATTTCATTGAAAAATCCAAAATGCCGATGTATGAATAGATGCAATCAATTCCACATTGAAGGAGTTTCAAACTCATTATGACGTATTCAAATGTCCGAGGAGACCCAGAAATGAGATGCAAATGTGGTGGCAGAATTGACCTTGCCAGGAGGTGATCAGGGGTTCGTCTAATCTGCAGGTCCTGCGGATCAGAGAGACCTTTAAAGGTCGACGACATCACTGACGAGATGGAAAAGCAGCTGGCGCATATAAGCTGTAACCGTCTATGATACAAATAATCATACACATGTTGGCGTACCTGTATAGAGATGAAATGACAGGTTGAATTGAGGCCCAAGTGATTAAGAGACAACAAGGAAAGCGCTTCTTCGGCTCAAACCTACCGATAAGCGGTCTGCTGAACCTGTTTGTAGTCTACTGTGTATGGGGCAGCACTTTTCTGGCTATCCGCATTGCGGTTCGCGAAGGATCGGGTTTTCCGCCCTTTTATATGGCCAGTACGCGGCTCGCTCTGGGCGGGTTGATCCTGCTGGCCTTTGCCTTGATACGCGGCGAGCGGGTCATGCCTTCGCGCGAAGAATTGAAATCTCTGATCACCTCAGCTCTTATGCTCTGTGTTGGCGGGAACGGACTTATCGTCTGGGCAGAACAAAGGATGGATTCGGGATTCACCGCACTGATAGTTGGTACAGTTCCCATCTGGGCTGCAGTCCTTGAGGCCTTTCTGAATCGGCGCAGACCTTCATGGAAACTTGTATGCGGCCTGTTGCTGGGGTTTGCAGGCCTAATAGTCCTTTTGATACCGATTATGAAGATGGGCGGCAGATCTGATGTATTAAGTGTTATCGCGCTGTTAGTCGCCACAATTTCCTGGGTTTTTGGCGCGTTTCTGCAGGCCAGACGCCCAATGGGCCTGAAGCATATGGTGAGTTCCTGCTGGCAGCAACTGCTCGCTTCCGTGATGTTCGGGATGCTGATCATTTTAATGAAAGAGCCCTTGCCGACTCCGACTGTAGAGGCATGGATGGCCTGGGCCTACCTGTTGATTTTCGGCTCCCTGATTGCGTTTACCAGTTATGTCGCGGCTCTTAAACAGCTGCCGACATCGCTTGTCATGACCCACGGATATGTCAACCCGGTAGTAGCCGTACTTCTCGGTTGGCTTGTCCTCTCAGAACCCTTGACGGTTTATACGATCGGCGGAATGTTGACGATTCTTTTCGGTGTCGGAATGGTCTTCAGGGATCGCGCGGTATAGAGAATAGAGGTTTTGCCTGACAATTACTAGCACAGAGGCTTCCACCCTGAGTTGATGTTTAAATGAGGTATGAATTGATGAATACTCAAGAAAATTCCAAAACGAAAAAGTACCTGAGAGAGGAATATATCTCACGCATTAACCGGGTTATTGACTATATTGAGTCAAATATAGATAAAGAACTTTCTCTTGAAAAACTGGCAGACGTTGCCAGCTTTTCCCAATTTCATTTTCACCGGATATTCCGGGCGATGGTGGGCGAGACATTGAATCAATTTATACAAAGGATTCGCGTTGAAAAGGCAGCCGGCCAGCTTATAAGCAACCCGAAAAAATCAATTACCGAAATCGCTTTTGACTGCGGATTTTCAGGTTCATCCACTTTTGCGCGGGCCTTTAAAGAGATCTTTAATGTGAGCGCGAGTCAGTGGCGTTCCGATTGGTATTCCGAAGATAGCAAGATTCGCAAAACGATTAGCAAAGATGATCAAATGATTAGCAATATACGAAAAGATTTTGATGTGTCCTCCTATTACATTAGTGGCCAAAACCAAAACCAACAAAGGAGGATAAAGATGGAAGACAAAAAGAAAAGCAATGTGGAAGTCAAAGATTTGCCGGAATTAAATGTGGTCTATATCCGTCATATAGGTCCTTATGCGGGAGACACTGAGCTCTTTCAGGGCCTTACTGGAAAACTTATGCAATGGGCAGGTCCTAGAGGTCTTTTGCAATTTCCGGAAACAATGATGCTGAATATTTATCACGATGATCCCAAGGTTACTGATGAAGATAA
>JAFDJF010000656.1 GCA_019307645.1 Deltaproteobacteria bacterium | reverse complement strand
CCCATTGAGCCATCGTATCGATATATTTATTCACCGCGCTGATCACTTTCCAGATGCTCATCAGGGCCTTGTGAAAACTCATCTCCTTCATGAGGGTTTCGTATTTGTCCACAAGCGCGAGTGCCTGTGACTTGAGGTGATCGTCCTTCTCATCGGATGGGCCTGGCTCGGGTAACTGCCCATTGAAATACTTGTGCACCATGGTCAGACTTCGGCTGACCAGGTTTCCCAGATCATTTGCCAGATCAGCGTTAACCCTGTGTACCAGGCCATCCTCGCTGAACTCGGAATCGAGCCCGAAGACCATGTCACGCAGCAGGAAATACCTGAATGCGTCAAGACCGTAAACACCGGCCAGTTCAAGGGGGCTGACCACATTCCCGATGCTCTTGGACATCTTGCCCTCGTTCACATTCCAATATCCGTGGACATTCAGATGCTGATAGGGTTCAATACCTGCTGATTTGAGTATGCAGGGCCAGTATATACCATGGGGTTTGAGGATATCCTTGGCAATAATATGCTGAACAGAGGGCCATAGTTCCTTAAATTGCTCACTGTCCGGATACCCCACGGCGGAAACGTAGTTGATGAGGGCGTCAAACCAGACATAGGTAACAAAATTGTCATCAAAAGGAAGGGTAATTCCCCATTTGAGCCTGGATTTTGGACGTGAAATACACAGGTCTTCCAATGGCTCTTTAAGAAAAGAAAGGACTTCGTTCCTGTATCTTGAAGGCCTTATAAAACCGGGGTGCTGGTTTATGTAGTCAATAAGCCACTCCTGGTATTTGCTCATTCGAAAGAAATAATTGGACTCCCGTATCACATCGGGTTTTGTCAGGTGGTCGGGGCACTTTCCGTCGATTAGTTCCCGTTCCGTATAAAACCGTTCGCAGCCAAAACAGTAGAGCCCTTCATACTCGCTGAAATAGATATCTCCCTTCTCATTGACCCGGTTGAGGATATATTTGACCGTCTCTTTATGATCAGGATCCGTGGTGCGGATAAAGTAGTTGTTGGAGATATTCAGTTTGGGCCACAAGTCCCTGAAAAGCTGACTGATCCGGTCCACATACTCTTTTGGTGTCTGCCCAACCCTCTCGGCGGCGGCAACGATCTTGTCTCCATGCTCATCCGTTCCTGTCAGAAAAAAGGTTTCAGCCCCAGTCAGTGTATAAAACCGGTTCAAGACATCAGCAACGATCGTTGAATAGGCATGGCCGATGTGAGGCTCAGCGTTCACATAATAAATGGGTGTTGTTACATAAAATCGTTTAGACACTGTTCTAGATGGTTACTCCTTTTCCGGCACAAATCCGTAACAGGCCTGCTAGGGACCGTTATGAATTACCGTTTTTTTCGCTTCTCTGTACGACCGGAACCCTTTTCTTTTCTGCTCCTTTTGGGTTTTTTCATAAAAAAACCCTCCTGGACAAGATCCTGAATTTTCACTTCAACTTCGGTTCCGGAATCCAGCATGACGGTCAAACTCTCTTTGAGCACATTCTGTCGAACAACTTTACCTTCACCATTTTTTGTTGTCACCTTTTTACCGATTTTGGGGAGATCTCTTTTGATCTTCTCATAAAATCCGTATTCATAATTAAGGCAGCACATCAACCTGCCGCACATCCCGGATATCTTGTTGGGATTGAGAGAGATGTTCTGGCCTTTGGCCATCTTTATTGTTACGGGAGCAAAGTTGTTTATAAAAGTTGAACAGCATAAGGGACGTCCGCAAGGTCCGAGTCCCCCAACGATCTTGGCCTGTTGACGAACACCGATCTGTTTCATTTCGATTCTGGTGCGAAACTGCTGAACCAGGTCCTTGACCAGCGTCCGAAAGTCCACTCTTCCATCTGCAGTAAAATAGACAATGATCTTGCTGCCGTCAAAACGCCTTTCCACAGATACGAGACACATTGGCAGGGATCTTTCCGTTATCTTTTTATAACAGTATTCGTAAACAGTTTCCTCATAGCCACAGCCTCTCTCATAGCTCTCAATTTCCTCCTGGGTGGCCAGCCTGAAGATCTTTTTGAGAGACCGCTTGGGAATTTCCTCGCCTACGTTCTGTGGCTCAACACAGACATTTCCGATAGCGGGCCCTTCCTCGGTGATGACCATCACTTTGTCGTTCCTGTTGAGGACAAACGGCCCGGGATCAAAATGATACACCTTCCCATTATCCCTGAATTGTATTCCAACTACTTTGTTCATTAGTTCCTTCTATGTCATGAATACGGTATACGGTATAAGGTACAAGGTATAGGGCACAGGGTTTTTAAACCTTACCCCTTAAACCTCACACCTTTGTTCTTTCCTGCCAGTCCATTCAGCCTGAGAACCATATGTTCCATAACAAGGGTTGCATTGCGCATTCTGCGAATATCCAACCGGGCTTGATGTACCGCCATAATGCTATCGATCAAATTT
>JAFDJF010000655.1 GCA_019307645.1 Deltaproteobacteria bacterium | reverse complement strand
ATGGCCTCGTGTCGCTTCCTTTCATCCACCCGCACCCCGGCCCACTCAATACGGGCATTAGTAATTACCCAAGGCATCTCCACGGTCATGCAATGGTGAAGCAGGCCATTCTGAACAGCCTTCTGAACTTGAAGGGGGTGAAGCATACTGGCGGCAATGGCATCCTCGGCGGCATAATCAATCTGCTCTTCTGAAAACAGGGTTTCGTCGGAATGAACCAGAAATGATTGCTGTAACCGCTCTTTCTCAGCTTCCATGCGATAGGCCACGCCATAACGCTGGCAGGTTGCAACAAGGGAAAAACCGAACCCCTCCTTTTCCTTTGCCTCTTCTTTTGCCCGGATCTGCTCGAAGTCGTCCGCCACTTTTGGCAGCTTGTACTTGTGATGGTGCTGTCCAAGTTGCAAGGATTTCTCGAAGATGAAAGTGTCCCATATGATATTTGGCTCCGGTAGCCCGAGCCACCACAGGCAGAAAAGTTCGACCTTGGCGTAGTGAGCCGAAAAACAGACAGGGAGCCAGAAAAGATCTTTAAGAATTGGTAATAACTCAGGTTTTCTCAGGTCGACAACGAAACTGTATAGCTGACCCTCATCTTTTCCGAGCGGTTCCGCCATAGCCAGCGACAACAAAAGTGGCCGGATGCTGCGCGGATCATAGGTCGTGTTTTTTTTGTTAATCACCACCCCCGGACGGTCATAACGAAACTCGGTATCGAACCCGATATGTGAAAGAGGGCGCTGCAAGGCAAAATCCAGCATATCTTGCGCCTTCTTATGGGAGTCAATATAATTGATCTTCCGGGCATAGTACCGGTGTGATTTCTTCAAACCATAGCCAATCGATCGCACGACTGGTTCTGGTTCAACATCCTGCATCCGTTTCTTCCAGGTTGGTAATAATTTCATAGGGCTCACCAAAAAAAGGGTGCCAGTTTCCCTTATAAGAAATATCTATAAAGGGTTGGTGGCACCTGTTTTATTCCAGTAACGCTTAATTGTTCTTGTGCTCACTCCAAGATGGGCGGCCGCCTTAGACTGCTTCATCCCCTTTGCTCTGGCATCCTGTACCATAGAACAGAGTTTCGCAGTCTGCGCGGATCTTCTACCAGGGATGTCAAAATGCTGCCGCACCTCACTAATACTGGTAAATTCCTTGGTGTATTCAAAATCAGGATGGCCTGCGCACTGGAAGGTGATGACTTCTCTCGGCTTTGTGTAGGGTCTCACCCGGCCAACCGCCTGCAAGACAGTACCCATCTCCTGAAGGTGCAGAGCATGTTGCGCCAGTGTATGCAGGTCATAGATACGATCTTCTCGATTCAGGACACCGGCGCGTCGCCTGCAAGGCCTTCCTTCAATAGAGATTCGCAGGGGGATCTTCATGTCAGAGCCGAGCAGATCCTGCAAAATACCGTTGACCCCCTCCTCGGTGACGTAATACCCGGTGAGACAGTAGGCGCAGTCAAACTCCTGGAAGAGATTTGTGCCGATCATGCCGTAATTGATCAGGGGCACAACCTTAGCATCTCTAAGTAAGTCGGCCTGCCAGCCGTTGATAACGACACTGGCTTTAACCCCAAGCGCCTGGAGCTGCTCCTCCATCTGCCGGGCGCAATAGGTGCAAAAACATTTCTTGGCAATGAGTAATGGTCGCTTTCCTTCTTGCAGCCGCCTGGCAACCAGCCTGGCAAAAAAATCCAGGATCTGGGGCGAGTTTTTCCGGAAATATTTTCTCGCACCCAGCCGGGAAGCGATGTTGAACCAGTTGGTCTCCGGATGGATAAAGGAATAATCCTTAAAGGGGCTGGCAAATTCACTGCCCAGCCGGTACTCAGAAAACTGCGGGTGGGCTGCACCACTGTATATGATGATATCCATGGAAACACGCGGCACGGCGGCAAAGAGTATGTCGCCGTTCGCCGCACGCTCCCTTGATTCAAGCGGGGACCGGCTGAAATGAACGAGATCGAAAGCCAGGAAAGAAAAGAGATCTCCGTGGATGCCATACCCGCAGGATTGAATCGCCAAAGACCAGTCGTGATAAACTCGGGGAATTTGCCAGTCGTAGCAGCGTAAATCGTTGGTGGAAGCATCAAGAAGTAGTCCGCAAAGATACTGCCATTTCGCATGGAGTTTGCCCCAGCGTCGGGGATTCAGTCGTCCCAGGACATCCACGAAAACCTGCAGTTGTTCGCGATTGATCCGACGCTGAAACGGTTTCATGATGAAATTGATTTCATCGTGAATTACCAGCACCCTGTCAGCTTCCGACCACTGGGCAAGCTGATCAAGAAAGTAGGGGGAGCGTTCAAGATGGGCCTGGGTTCCGAAAATCACCTGGCTCCCTTTAAGCGACTTTCCGAACTGGCTGGGCCACGGACACTTAGGGCGCAAAAGACAATGGCCGCACAATTCGATCCGGCCAAGGACACCCAATCCGT
>JAFDJF010000654.1 GCA_019307645.1 Deltaproteobacteria bacterium | reverse complement strand
GTAAAAATGGCTTGGAAATCCCTTTGCTGGGACGATGTTGAGGAGGCGCAGGAGCTTCCCACTGTAACTAAGGAAATTACGGCTACCAATATCATTGCCGGGGCTATCGCCAGCAGTGACTTTACTGCTGTGCACCATGACCGGGAATTTGCCCAGAGCGTTGGCATGAAGGATTTTTTCATGAACAACGCAACCATCAGCGGGTATTCGGGCAAGTACCTGACCGACTGGTCAGGGCCTGAAGGAGAGATTAAAGAATTATCCTTCCGTATCGGGGCAAGCTGTTTTCCCGGTGATACCATGACAATGACCGGTAAAGTGGTCAAAAAATACACCGAGGGAGATGAGCACCTGGTGGATGTGGAATATGAATTCAATGTCCCGGGGGGGCGAACCTGTGGTGGAAAAGGAACCCTTGCATTGCCTACCAGATGACACTAAATTAAAGGCAGGCGGATTGAAACTCATTTTAATAGAGTAAGAAGGAGGCGTATATGGCTGAAAGAATAGGTATTGTGGCGGTTGCCCAGACCAAATACCAGCCGGACAGGTCCGATGTTAATGAGGGCGAGCTGGTTTATGAAACCATACAGCAGGTGCTGAGAGAGACGGGACTCAAATATGCTGATGCATTGAATGACGATGGTTCTGGCATTGATTCTATTGTTACCTGCTCCTCAGATGCCTGGGACGGCAGGACCATATCCGGCTTGGGCGTAATGTCCTATATCGGTTCACACCTGTCCACCGAGGATAAGATCGCTATGGATTCGCTCAATGCGGCTTACTGTGCGTATGCACAGCTTCTCTCGTACCATCATAATATTGTATCGGTGGTTGCCCACTGCAAGGAATCCATGGCCGACAGGGGTATTGTAGAAAGTATCGCTTTTGATCCAGTCTACATGAGACCCTTTAACCTGGACTTCCGCGCTGCCGCGGCCCTGCAGGCCAGGCGCTATATGCACAAGTACGGGATAACGGCTGAACAGTGCGCCAAGGTGGCGGTGAAGAACCGGGGTAACGCGAAGAACAACCCTTTTGCACAGGAGCCGATGGACATCACTGTGGAGGATGTTCTCAATTCAGAGATGTTGGTCGATCCCATTCGGCGCCTGGATACCAAGCCGACATCGGACGGTTCCTGCACGCTGATCATGGCCCGGGAAGACAAGGTCAGGGATCTCACGGACAAGCCGGTCTGGATTACAGGGATATCCAACTGCACTGATGCGCATTTGATCGGTGACAGGGAACTTGCTGACTGTGACGCCCTGGCGGAGGCCGCCAAAAGGGCCTACGAAATGGCCGGCATTAAGGATCCACTGAAGGAATTTGACGTGGCCGAAATTTCCGGGGACTACTCTTACCAGGAGCTTCTCTGGATGGAGGGTCTTGGTTTATGCGGCCGGGGGGAGGCAGGCAAAATGATTGATGACGGCGTGACCGAAATGGGCGGTCAGCTCCCGGTTAACCCTTCAGGCGGGATGCTTGCCGGCAATCCGGTGTGTGTGGCTGGTGCGGCAAGGGTGGCTGAAGCCGTACTTCAGCTTCGGGGTGAAGCTGGCGACAGGCAGGTAGAGGGTGCCGGTACGGCCCTGGTGCATGGTGTTACAGGAATTTGCGGACAGCACCATTGTGTAGCTGTCTTGAGCAATAAATGATATTTGGAGGTGTGAAATGGCCAACAAAGTGGCAATAGTCGGTATCGGTCAAACCTATCACAAGAGCAAGCGCCCTGATGTTACACAGAATGAGATGGTTGCTGAGGCGATCAGGGCTGCCATGGAAGATGCCGACATGACCATGAAGGATATTGATACAGTTCTTGTGGGAAATATGGAGGCTTTTGAGGGAATGTATCTTCCGGATCTCGTGATTTCTGATGAAACCGGCGCATTTATGAAGCCGGGTCTCAAAAACGCTTCAGGAGGGACCACCGGCGGCTCTATCGTTGAAGCTGCCTGGTGTTTTCTTCAGGCGGGTCTTTACAAGAAAGCGCTGGTTATCGGTTTTGAAAAGCAGGATACTGCTGATTCCACTGCTTCCATCACGGCTGCTACCACGCCCGCGTGGGGTAAGGGCCAGGCAAGGGGGGCTATCCATGAGTTTGCCAAGCAGGCACTTAGCTATATCGAGCATTCAGGCGCCGGAGAGGAGCATGCCGCCATGGTCCGGCTCAAGGCGGACCGGGGGGCCTGTCTGAATCCCTATTCACATCTAAAGCTCGGATTAAAGAGCGTGGATGAGATTCTTGAATCCAAGCCCCTGGAATGGCCTTTACGGATTCTCGATTTCTGCCCGCAATCATGTGGTGCCTGCGCCATGATTCTCGCGGCAGAGGATGAGGCCAAGAAAATCCACCCCAAACCGGTCTGGATTGCCGATGCCGTATGTATCCACCAGGAAATCTTCCGCTGCGGGGCTTTTTGCGACCTTACAGGC
>JAFDJF010000653.1 GCA_019307645.1 Deltaproteobacteria bacterium | reverse complement strand
TTCTAAACGGAAATCCCGATTCAAAAAATGAACTCAACCGAATTATCCATCCCTCAACCAACGTCCAATATGAAAAAGGCATCTAACAGTGTAGCACTTGGGGACGTACTTCAAAATATCAACTGACAATTAGTCGGGAATGGGGTCAGCCCTTGACATGAAATATCATGTCCCTGCACAGTGACGATTTTGGTCCCATGCTGCTGAAATTACTGGGGAATGAAAAACCATGAGGTCAGTTCTTAACAATTAATTTTAGAGGTATGAGTTAATACGTTGAGAAAAAGATTAGTGAATAATTAAGATGTAGCCCTATTACCCCTCGGACAGCACCGTTTAAATTCTTTTTGCTGAAATGAAAATGATAAAGAAAGACTTGATAAATCCTACAGTTTATGTAATTGCGGGTCCGAACGGCGCTGGAAAAACGACATTCGCCAACGAATTTCTACCCGACTTTGTGAATTGTCGGGAGTTTTTGAACGCCGACCTTATAGCGGCTGGATTGGCGCCATTTGCCCCGGAAACACAAAACTTCCGGGCCGGTCGGTTGCTTTTGGAGCGCATCAAGGAACTGAAACGGGCAAAGCGGGACTTCGGTTTTGAGACAACCTTGGCCGGCCGCAGTTATGTCCCCATGCTGAAGGAAATGAAGAAAAATGGGTATCGGATTACACTGTTTTTTCTCTGGCTTCCAAGTGCGGAGATGGCAATAGCACGAGTGAAAAATCGGGTCCTGCAAGGCGGGCACAGTGTCCCCGAACCGGTGATCCGAAGACGATTCGATTCAGGCATTCAAAACCTGTTCAGGCTCTATATGCCGGGATTGGATGAGTGGTGGATTTATGATGCATCACGACTTCCGCCCAAAATTGTGGCGCAAAAAGAAGACGGCGGAATACAACTGTCCAATCGCGAGCTTTTTAATCAAATCAAACAAAGCGTAGAGGACTAGACCCATGAACGAGAAAAAAACCAAAGATATTTCTCTGTCATCAAAAGCAGATGCGGCCTTTCGGCAGGCTATAAAAAAGGTCATCCAACAAGCCAGGCAAACCAATACACCTGTCGTCATATGGGAAGAAAATCGCATAAAAGAAATTCCAAGTGATCAACTTGAAGCAACAATAGGCACTACCCAAACGGAAGATATGAGAATCTAAAGATAAGTGGGGACCTATTGATGTTTTAATATATAACGGTGATAAAAAAGTAAAAAGCTATTTTGTAACGTAGACCAACTTATATTTTTACCAGCGTGCCCATTATTCTCACACGGCTCTGAAAAACTCCAGCAGCTCACGGTGAAACGCATCCGTCTCTTGCAGGTAGCAGGGGTGCCCCGCATCCTTGAACACCACCTTCCTGATGTCTGTCATGCACTTGCATAACAGATCCGCATTTTCAACCGGCACGATCTCGTCGTTGCTTCCCCATACGGCAAGGGCCGGGAGGGGATTGCCTTTCAGCCTTTCGGCATAATCAGGGATATTCGTGGGAGCAACAGCCACAAATCCGCTCAGCCGGGAAGGATCATCTGCAATAACAGGAAGGCAGTAACCGCCACTGAATGAAGGGGCCACGAGAAATGGTTTCGTCAGCTCAAGATTATTGATCAAGGCCAGCAGAATAGCCTCCGGGTCCATGGACAGGGCATCGGATTTCCCGAAACCCGGAAGATCGACCGCCAGGGGATGAAATCCTTTGGACTCAAAAAAACCGAGTGTGCCCAGGTCATTCCAGGTCTGAGAGCTGAATTTCATTCCATGCAGAAAAAGGATGCCCGGGTCTTTTTTATCGCCCGCTTCCAGACAGTGAATCTTTGCCTCGCCAACAACCAATTGTCTTTCTTTAACCATAACTTCCTCCGAAAAACCCCTGAATCAGAATTGATGTATTCATGAAAACTCGGGAAACACCTCTTTCTGTCATTCCGGCGGAGGCCGGAATCCAGTCATATCAGCTACTTCCAGCTTGTCTGGACTCCGGTTTTCACCGGAGTGACGACTTTTACAGAATAGTCAAAGATATTGTGAATATTTAGCTTTTGCTGAAAAACTATCTCAACCACCTCCTGCCTTTGTCAAGAAATAAGAAATATGGTAATCAGTGATCGGTGACCAGTAACCAACAACCAGTATCCAGAAACCAGCATCTTTAGAAGCCAGGGAAAGGGTTTAAGCTTCCTGGCATCCCAGCGTCCCAGCTTTCTTACAGCCATGTCAAATGACTTTATAACAATAAAAAATGCACGGCAGAACAATTTAAAGAGTCTAGACCTGAAAATCCCCTTGAACCGCATTACGGTGGTTTCCGGGGTGAGTGGCTCGGGAAAATAGTCACTGGCCTTTGATACCCTTTATGCCGAGGGTCAGCGCCGGTATGTGGAGACCTTCTCCCCCTATGCCCGCCAGTTCATGGACCGTATGGACAGGCCCCGGGTAGACAGGAT
>JAFDJF010000111.1 GCA_019307645.1 Deltaproteobacteria bacterium | reverse complement strand
CCGCCCCGTCATGGGGCCTTGCAACACGCCACTGTCGGTTAATCGGTTTCATGCGCATATCCTTGCTGTGATTGCGAATGCTTCGTGTATCATGTAATGTTTTTGGCTGGACGATAATAGATCTGTATTGATCACTGACGATAAACCAGTGTTTGGCCAGAGATATGTAAAAACCAGAATTCAGATATCGTTCGCTATCCGGAATCCTTCGTGTATGGCGTTCCATATCTTTCTCGGTGAAATGCAGTCTCCAATGTTATAGAGTTCAGGGATCTTTCCAGTGAGAGATTCCATGAGTCCGGCGTTTTTGGAAGTCAGGCCGAGAGCATATACAGCATGCCCCTCAATGGAATAATGTTTGCCCGCTTTGTCTATGACACCTATTTCAGAGTCCTGAACCGAGGCCAGCTGAATCCCGCATGACCATGGCACGCCCTGTTCTGTCAGACTTTCAATCAGCCCGTAGCGGGATATTACGTTAACCTGGACCAGTATCTCGTCCATCATTTCAATGATTGAAACCTTCCGCCCCTGAAGGGCCAAATGAAGCGCTGTTTCACATCCCACAAGACCTCCACCAATGATCACCGCGGGATCTGGAACGGAGGCTCTACCCATCAGTAAATCTACAGCATCAACGCCTTTTTCAGACCCCGGAATGTCGGGTTTTGCTGACTGCGCACCCGTGGCAATGATAACAACATCCGGTGATTCATGAAGGATTGAGTCCGAATCTGCCTGATGCCCCAGCTTCACACGAACACCCAGCTTGTCTATCTGATGCCGAAAGTACTCAATAAGTCGCTTTTCTTCTTCTTTAAACTGGGGCACAGAGGCCGCAATCAGGGCCCCGCCGACCTGTTTGTCCTGCTCAAACAGGGTGACCTTGTGCCCCCGCATTGTTGCCACCATGGCGGCCTCAAGCCCGCCCGGTCCCGCACCCACAACCACAACCTTCTTTGGTGTAGGGCTCTCCTTAAGGCGATAACGCCCCTCATACCCCACAACAGGGTTAACGGCGCAGCTGATGGACCGGTATTGAAGCACACGACCCAGACAAAGGGAGTTACATCTTATACAGGGCCTGATCTCTCTCTGCCTGCCGCCCTTGAGTTTGTTTGGCAGTTGAGGGTCAGCGATCAGTCCCCTGGAGATCTCGATAAAATCAGCCTTCCCCTCTTTAATTATGTCATTTGCAAGATCGGCCCGGTCATACCCGCCAACGATCATCACCGGGACATCGACAGCCTCTTTCATCCTGGCAGCATGGGGTTTGAGCAGCGCTCTTTTTGCATACTGGGGCCAACTGCCTCCGTAACATTTGGAGATCGGAGCGCCAAGTGTTCCACTGGTAATGTTTATGGCGTTGCCCCCGGCTTCGATGTAGACCTTTGCCATTTTGATGCTTTCTTCAATATCTATCCCTTCCGGAACATACTCCTCACAAGGGATCCGTGTAATAATGGGGAAATCCGGCCCGATCTTCCGGCGCATTTGCCGTATCGTCTCCACCGCCATCCTCATCCTGTTATCAAAACTGCCTCCGTATGCATCGTTTCTCTTGTTTGTATGTGCGGATTGGAAAGTGCAGAGGAGGTAGCCATGGGCACAGTGGAGTTCAACCGCATCAAATCCTGCCATTTTTGCCCTTTCAGCAGCATCCGCGTATGCAGCCTGCAGTATTTTAATATCTTCAAGGGTGCATTCCCTTGTGCGGTAGGAAGCAACAATGCCTTGCGCTTCTATTGGGCTTGCAGTGGCCGGTGTCACCCCCGGTTCAATGGATGGATCAATCAGGCCGCCCGGTGAATTGAGTTGAATGGCTGCTTTGGCGCCGTGCCGATGGATGGCCTCCACAATCAGGTTCAGTCCCGGAATATACCTGTGATTGTAGATTCTCAACTCAGTGGGAACAGTAATCCCAAACTGTCTTTCGGGAGTAACAATGGTGCATTCAACAGTGATAAGCCCCACACCACCTTTAGCACGTTCAGCATAATAGTCGATGAGTCTGTCCGTTACCTCGCCGTAAATGCCGGCAAAACCTGTGCCCGAAGCCGCCAGAACGAGCCTGTTTTTGAGTTCGAGACTTCCGATGCTTCCTGATTCAAAAAGCTTTGAGTAATCCATACGGATAGAATCCTTCCTTGAACAAATCCTGCATTGGTTTCATCCTTTTATTTTTTGCGTATGCTGCACAGGCCTGATTTCAGGCCTGGATATCCCGTCACCGGGTCTGCAGGCATCTCATCGGTCAAGAGGTTCACATTGGCGTCTTGCCAACCGTGGGGGATGCTGACCACCTGGGGAAGGATATTTGGTGTGGTTCTGATTTTGATCGCGATGCTTCCTCTCCTTGTTTCCACAACAATCATTTCGTCATTTTCAACATCGTATTTGCGGGCAGTTTCAGGGTGGATCTCTGCGAAAGGTTCGGGGCTAATTCGGGCAAGCGAGGGCAGGTTCCGATATTTGGACTGGTGAAATGCCAGCAACCGTGCGCCCGTGGTTAGTATTAGCGGATAAGTTCTTGAAAGTTCAGGTGAAATTGATGGGCTCTCAAGGGGTTCCAGATGAACGGGCAGGGGATCATATCCCAAATCTTTGAGGGTCTGGGAGTAGAGTTCCACTTTCTTTGAAGGCGTCATGAAGAAATCGCCTTTTTCATATTTTTTATACTCCCGTACCCCAAACGGGACAACATTGGGTTTTTCCGTAAGGCCTTTAAAAGATATCCCGGCAGGCTCCAGAAGATATTCAATCATCTCAGCCATATCTTTCCAGGGAAAGTACTCGCCGTATCCCATTTTCCTGGCCAGTTCAAACCAGAATTTCCAGTCAGGCCAGCATTCATCCACTTCTACCACCTTATTTCGGAGTGAGAAATATTGTTCACCGTAACTGACCCAGTAAACCACACTTAACTCATCTCCTTCGAGAAAGGTGGCGGCCGGGAGCACAATGTCTGCCATCTTTGCCGTTTCAGTCATAAACTGATCCATTACCACCATAAACTCCAATTTACCCAGCGCATTCTTCAGTTTGTTTGAATTGGGCCATGTCAGCAGAATATTGGACGCAGATACAATCAAACCCTTTATAGGGTATGGTTGACCGGTCAACAAGGCATCGTGCAGTGCCATGGATTGTCCTTCCCCCATGGTAATGGGCATGGCATCATGAAACACAGGGTATCGGTCTACACCAAGCGGTCTTTCTTTCAGCATTTCAGGCAGTCTGATCTCATTCATCGGCGGGATATTCGCTGTTATCTGCCCGCCTGCCACATCAATATTTCCTGTGACAGCCGCCAAGATGGCTATGGCGCGTTCGGTCTGGAAACCTGCGGCATTTTGGTCTAGCGTGTTGCCCCCCTGAATAATCGTGGCCGGTCCGGCAGTGGCATAGAGGCGCGCAAGTTCTCTGATGGCCTCTGCAGGGACCATCGTGATTTTCGCCATTTCCTCTGGTGGGAAATTTCTTACATGCGCTTTAAGCCTGTCAAATCCGACGGTCCATTTTTCCACAAAGTTTTTATCATAAAGTCCCTCGAAAATAATGACGTTGAGCATTGCCAGCCCCAGTGCGCAGTCGGTTCCGGGTCTTGGTTGTGCATAAACGTCTGCTGTTTCGGCAAATTTTATTTTTCGTGGATCAATCACAATCAATCTGGCGCCCTTTTTCACGGCTTCCTTTATGCGAGGCACTGCCATGGGATTCGATGCGTGTGGGTTGGTTCCCCACAGAACAATACATCGTGACCCCAGGGGATTGTGGGAGAAAAGATTTCCGAACGTGACAAGCTGCGCTATCAACCTGGCGCGGAAGCACATGCTCTCGACCGTAAAACAATTCGCAGATCCGTAAATATCCCAAAACCTTCGCGCCGGACCGATGGATATCCCTTCCAGTAGAAGGCATCCGGGAATTAAGGCAGCGGATCGAGCACCGTATTTCTGCTTTATCTTGATTAACTTGTCACTGATCGTATCCAGGGCCTCGTTCCACGAGATCCGTTTCAAGGCCCCGTTCTCTTTTTTCAACGGATGTCGGATACGATCCGGATGGTTCACCAGTTCTACGGCCCCAAAGGCCTTTGGGCACAACCTGCCCTTATTGTATGGGTGGTCGGGATCACCCTCCACCTTTACCACAGTTCCCTTCTCAACATGGACCTTTATGCCGCATGACCAGGGGCACATGCCACAATAGGTCTTCACTATCTTTTTATCCAGGTTTCCCATAATTAATCTCCCGTTGTCTGAAAAGCCCGAGGACATTTTAAAAAGTGGCAGCACTAGCCTACAGGCTTTTGATACCGGAAAATCCGGCCCCGCTGGCCCATCCTTCAGCTAGGGGAACCATATAATGGATCACCGCTTTGAGTTTCTTGAATTTCCATTTGCCATTCACTTTCACAAAATCATGTTCGTAATATCTACCCCCAACGAAACTTTTTTCATTGTTGACACCGGTAAACTCAAAATACGCACTTCCTTTGGCCCGCTCACCATTAAGTTCAATGATTTCATTGTGGATCAAATGACGCATGCTGGGCAAGGCAACTGGCAGGACATCGCAAACAATTCCTTTATCGCCTCACGGTTCTCAATACCCTGAATCCTTTTTTCCAAATTTTCTTTATCCATCGCATCCCCCTTGTTTTGAGTATTCAGGTTATTGGAAAAATATCAGGTAAAGGAGGCGGATCTGATTATTGGATTTTGATGCGGTTTCTTGCGAGGATGGCCGCTCCTAGAGCACCTACGATTTGCGGCTCTTCAGGGACAATGATTTTCATCCCGATCTTGTCCTCCAAGGCCTTCTTCATCCCCACGTTCTTTGCCACGCCGCCTGTGAAGACAATCTGTTTTCTGAATCCGACCGAATGGCCCATAATAGCGATTCTATGGGCCATGGCAGCATGAATCCCTGAAAATAGATTTTCCCTGCTTTTCCCTTCCGCCCTGAGGGTGACCATTTCGGACTCGGCAAACACGGTGCACGTATTGCTGATCTGACACGGCTCATGCCCCTGGAGAGAAATGGTGCCTATATCTTCAATATCTGTGTTCAGGACTTTGGCCATCACCTCGAGGAATCGTCCGGTGCCTGCGGCGCATTTGTCATTCATGACAAAATTACCTATGCTGCCGTTGTCGTCTATTTCTATGACTTTACTGTCCTGCCCGCCCACGTCAATGACCGTTCGTGCCCCGGCTATGAGTGCATGGACGCCTTTTGCATGGCACGAAATTTCCGTCACCGCATCATCGGCAAAGGGGACCGCCCTGCGACCGTAGCCGGTTGAAATGACATGGCGAATGCGGGTCATGGAGAGGTTTTTTTTCTCCAGGCTTTTTTGCATCACAGCTTCCGCAGCCTTTTCGACGCTATGACCGGTCGGCATGACATAAGAGGCGATTATCTCATTCTCGTTGAGGATGACCGATTTGGCGGTTGCAGCCCCAATATCCACACCAGCCACAAAAAAAGATTCTGTTGTCATGTTTGGTCCCTGTCTTACGCGGCCGTCTTTCTTGCCCAGAGCATTTCAGCAAACGCTTCCAGCCTTGTACGCATTGAGGCGGCCGAATAATTCCGGTTATCATAATAATCCATCTCCAGAAGAAGCGTCGGCAGCCCTGTTTCCTTTTCAATGTGAAGTTTGACCAGTTTACTGTTACATACCAGCGGGCGGCAGCTGAATTGGTAATTGTAAATTACGCCATCCACATCACAAAATTCCAGACCGTCTTCTATTCTTTTGATGTAGCCATAACCGCTATGATAGGCACCCCCGTACATGGCCTGCTCAGCACGCCTTTCTCCAACCGTGTTATAGGGGCTCGGTTCAGGAGCCCGCTTGGGCGGCAGCAGGGTCGATACCACCGGAATTGCCATGCCCGCATCTTCGATGGTACGGGTAAAGGTCGGGTCTGAAAGGCTTTGCAAAAACAGCATGACTCTGGGAGCCCCTTTTTCAACAACCCCAAATCCTTTTTCAACCCTTTTTCCCACTTCTTCAGCCAATATTCCCACCGCTTCGGGCCCCTCTTCGAAGGCCTTTCCCGTGCAGGCCATGGGGATATTAAAAACCAGTTCTAAATCGGCTGCTCGAAGCGGGACCGGGTCGGCTGGCACATGCCGGGTGAGCTGATTGATGGCTTTATAAAGCTGCGCGGCCAGGACTTTTGCGCCCTGCCAAGTGTCCTCATTGATTTCAAGGCCAAACATCTCCTTAAGACTTCCAAATAGTTCATTGACCTGGGCGCCCAGGTACCGAACCCTTGCCGGATCATGATCGGGATATTCTCCCCACGCGGAATCCATACAGCTGTCGATAAATTTGACAGGACACCCGTATTTGTACTGGATGAGCTCATCCGCCTTGGGTCCCATGTCGCAGAAGTAACTGGTTGCGATAGACATGTCAGGAACCGGAATGAACCCCTTGTCAAGGGCGCCCTTCTTGATCTGCAGCAATGCGCACATGGCGTGTCCCGGCACCAGTCCGCCCTCTTCCCCTGCCTCCAGAAGAGGTGTCAGTTTATCAAAAATCTGGCCGATGGTCTGGCACAACACAATTTCAGGACAGCCTACATAAATATCATCTCTTGACTCGGAGGCGGCTTTTATGGCCATTCCCGTGTATTGGAACGGCGGGTATCCAAAGTATATGAGTTTTTTACCTTCATCCCTTGCAAGAACCGCATCGAAAAGCTCTTTGAGCCATATGCCCAGCGCTTTCCTCACACCCATCAGTTCAATATCGAAATTCTGCTTCACGCGCTCAACCGCTCTGTCCATGTCCTCAGGACCAAGCTCCAGTTTCTGGAATGCTTTATCAATCCTTGCGCTCTCTTTGATGAGTTCATCTTCGCTAAAGGCGCAAAGCATGAGAAGTTCTTTGTAATCGGTGGCCACCTTGTTACCTCCTGAGGGTTTCAATATATGTTTCGATCCTGGTGCGCAGTTGGCCTGTTTCTGACGGGTCGTAATCGGATTCCAGGGCTAGCATGGACAGGCCGGTTTCTTTTTTCAATATTTCCGGAAAATAATAGGACTCTATCTTATAGGATTCCCGATACATCAGTTGATACCAAATAACTCCTGATACATTGAAATCCCTGGCCAGTTGGACAAGGTATCGGATCCGGTCGCTGCCCGGTCTGAACCATGCGGGG
>JAFDJF010000652.1 GCA_019307645.1 Deltaproteobacteria bacterium | reverse complement strand
ACTTTAGCTCACCTTAGACACTTTAGATCACTTATGAAGACCGTGTGTCCATGTACACCCCTGCGGGGTGAAACCAATGCCGGGCCCTCAGGACCCGGATCTTTACTTGGTGATCATCTAAGAATAAAATGGTCACTTTGGAAAAATCATATAACATATTTATCTTAAAGGAGGAAGTTATGTACAAGAGATTTTGTCAGATCGTATTGATGTCATGCATTCCATTTATTACGGCTTCTTTTGCAGCGGCCCATTGTGAGGTTCCTTGCGGGATCTATGATGATGAAATGAGAATCAACATGATAGGCGAACACATTACTACAATTGAGAAGGCGATGAGCCAGGTGACCGCTCTACAGGGAAAAGCGCCCGTCGATTATAACCAGGTTGTCCGATGGATAATGACAAAGGAGACGCATGCAAATAAACTGCAAAAAATCGTGACCCAGTATTTTATGACACAAAGAATCCCTCCCGGAGACCAAAACTATATGAAAAAGATGAGCTTGCTGCACAAAATGCTGGTTGCTGCCATGAAGTGCAAGCAGACCACTGATCTCGCACACACTAAGGACCTCAGTTCTCTTCTGAAAGAGTTTCACCATGTTTATTTTGGTGGCGCGAACGAATAGTCAATAAGTCTTTAGGGTTTGCGCTATGAGCTTTGTATATTTTCAAAAAATGTGGAGCAGGCGATTTAAGATTTGCTCGATACCCGTCGGCATAGCTTTTCTTTTTGCTGCTGCTTTAGTGTGCTTAGATCCAGGCAGTTGTTTACAAGCGGCATCTTCTGTTGAGGATACCGTTGAACCGGAGCACCGGGGTTTTTTGGAAAGACTGAGAGAAGGGGAAAAGGGGTATTTCGGCACCCACTATTACTGGTATAACGGTTTGCAAATTGTCAGCCCTGAGAAGAATGTCAGGTTGAGAGTGCGCGCACAGTTAATGTACGATGTCGGCTACATTTTTGCGAAAGATGACTTGGAAAACGATGTTTCCAATACCGACGAATTCCAATCGGATTTTCGCCGGTTTGAGGTGTGGGGGTGGGGAACATTTTACGATTCCATTGAATTCAAGATCGGTTTTGATTTTGCCAATGTGCGTGAGCTGAGAGACAATTGGATCCGTTTCAGAAAGATTAAGCATCTGAGGCAATGCCGAATCGGCCATGTAAAAGAGCCCTTTTCTCTCGAAAATAGTACTTCCCTTAATCTTTCCACCTTTATGGAAAAGGCTTTGCCGACGGAAGCACTTAGTCCAGGCCGGAACCTGGGAATTCTGTACCATATTCCCTCGCTGGATGAGAGGAGAACATTCGCATTGGGGCTCTTTTATAATACGCAAACCCTTAGCGATGTTGAATCTCCCAAGGACAGCATATCCAATGCCAACGGGTATGACATCTCCACGCGTGTAACATGGCTTCCAAGGTATGAGGATTTTGGTAAAAGGCTGTTGCATCTGGGTCTTTCAGTCAGCTACGGATCTCGTGATGATGACATTAGATTGAGTTCACGTCCCGAGTCCTATCTTGTGGATAAATCCCTTGTGGATACCGGAGAGTTTTCCCTGGAAAAATTCTATAACATAAATTCTGAGGTAGCCTCAGTTTCCGGCCCTTTTTCGTTTCAAGGAGAATATTTTCATGCCTTTACAGATTCAGAGGCGGAAGGAGATCCTGATTTCTGGGGGTATTATCTATATGTCAGCTACTTCCTCACGGGTGAGCATCGAGAATATGATACCTCGCGGGGGATTTTTACCGGGGCAAGGCCTAAAAGCTACTTTCGCTTCAGGGAGAAAGGATGGGGCGCGTGGGAAGTCGCGCTCCGACATTCCTATATAGATTTGAATGACAAGAATATCAGAGGTGGAGAGGAAATAAATTTCACACTGGGCCTCAACTGGTATTTCACCTCAAAGACACGGATTATGTTTAATTATGTTCACGCCCGAATTGACCACCGAGATCCAAATCCACTTGAAAGCGGATACTTAAATATCCTCATGACACGGTTCAGGATTCTCTTTTGAATTTTAGGGCTCGCGCATAAATAACTTCACATTTGGCAGGTTTTAAAAAACAAAAACCTTGAAATAGTCCACTATTACTGTGCCTTCTGCTTTTTAAAATCTACCAAACCTAACCTAAATCTGAGCGCCAAAAATGTGAAGTTATTTATGCGCGAACCCTTAGTGGAAAGGTATCAGGAAATTTGTGACTTTACAGGACCAACTGCAACAAGATAGAGGAGCCTTGATGTACGGGTCAGTCCCAGAAGTTGTGATGCTTCAAAATCATAGAATGCCCCGATTCCGCAGCAACCCAGCCCCATGGCAGTAGCTGAGAGATACAGCCTTTCACCCATTCGGCCTGAAACCATCATGGCGTAGCGGTAGCCCCTGGCCCCATAATACCTGTCCAGCACTTCAATATCGGTCAAGAAAACAAAGTGAACTGCCGCGTTTGCCAGCCATTTCTGATCAAGACAGATGTGGGTCATCATATCCAGAAAATGACCGGAGTTGACCAGCCCCAAAGAGCCCTTGGCCTCGTCCAGCAAATAAAAGCCCGGATCTATTCCCTGTGCATTTCCCACTATCAGGCCTGAACGTACAGTGTTTTGATAATAGAGTGCATCTGAATGAGCTCCTCGGTCCTTCAAGGACAGGGCCTGGACAAGGGATGCCAGATGGTTGAGGGATATGGACTTGGGGACATAATTACGTTTGGACCGTCGGTGTAAAAAGGCTCCTTCATAATTCAGTTTTTCAGGCCAGATCTCCGGGCCGGTGACATCTATTGGCTTCTCTGATTTCAGGTCAACCGGATTAATAGTCGGAAGCTCGACGCCGGATCGGGCAGTCTCATGAAGACCTTGCTCGTGTATTTCAAGAACGGCAGGATAATCTGTTTCTTTTTGTGAAACGATGCTGGTATTTTTTACGGATTCGGAAAGATTAGCAATTTCTTCTTCCGTGCTCATTCTCTTAACCGGGTGTTCTCCCGGCATGTAACACACAGCCAGGCACACCTCTTTTGTTTCATCCAGGCCCAGAAGCCGATTGAGCGTATGGTCGTCAAAATCGAATGAAAATTCAAAAGGAAACTTCTGGGCCTTCAGCGCCACGACCAGATTTTCCAGCAGGTGCCCCGTGTCCAGCAGGTGGTACCGGTAAGAGCGCTCCATATATTTCCAGGCGCTTCGAAAGAATATTGCGGAAAGGAAGAAGGTCAATTTCGGTGACTTGTGGAGAGTCGGGCGAACAGCGTCCGCAACATGTGATGACACATCCCCTTTTCTGAGAGGCGTGAGTGCGTGATGGGCAATGGAGAAGTGATAGAGACCGTCATCCAGACCTTGAGCACCATTTGTAGACACATAGATTTCAGTCGGATAAAGCGCCCCGGCAGATGCAACGCTACGGTAATAGTGGTATCCGCCTCGGTGGGTACCCTTCCGGGTAATGCCGTAAGCGAGGGAGAATATCCTTGAAAGGTCAGCCATGTCCGGATCACGGCGCTTTTCCATTGGTGCCTGGCTTTTTAGAATCATGGACAGGCTGTCTTCACGATGCCGGACATCCCTGGGGAGCTGAATCCGTTCAGCCCCGGGATATGTCTTGAATACCGAAGGCTGGTTTTCCCAGTCAAGGAAATGCCTGGGCATCTTACTGCGCTGGTAGCTTGTCAGATGATGGTAGTCAAAACATGCCGTATTTTCAGTTGCTTGCTTTTTCATGTTCTAAATTTGTGAGATTTTGAAACACATTGTTTTTAACATAACCCTTTCTCGCTTATTCCCCTCCATCCTTTCGATTTTACCCTTAGGGCTCGCGCAAAAATAACTTCACATTTTGACATCTCATCTTCAGGTCATTTTTTGCAGATTTTAAAGAGCAAAAACCTTGGAATAGTCCATTATTACTGCGCCTTTTGCTCTTTACAATCTACCAAACCTAACCTAAATCTGAGCGCCAAAAATGTGAATTTATTTTTGCGCGAACCCTTATCAAATAGACCTTGTTTAATTATATCCCATTCTTTCCCTTTTGTAAAAAGATGTTTCATGCATGCAAGGTAGCGGTCAATGGCAAAGACTTAAGGCGCACGGCTCACGGTAAAAAAGGAATTCTACAATTGATAATAAAAACTTCCTCTGAAATTAAGAAGAATTTTTCCCTTTGCCAGTCCCAAGACCACCCTTCATTTTGTTTAAAACCGAAAGGAATTCTGGCAGAAACTTAAAATGAAAAATCAACAGAAGAATGGGTTGGATTGTGAACGATTTGAAATCCATTGATATCCCATAGTTTTTTGGGAGTACGAGTCGAAATCTTAAATTACTAAGAAGACTTAAACTTGAAAGGTATTTTGGGAGGAATAAAATGAAATATAGTAAAGATCAGGGTCCTGAGGGCCCGGCTTTGGTTTCACCCCGCAGGGGTGTACTTGGCCACGCGGTCTTCACAAGTGATCTAAAGTGTCTAAAGTGAACTAAAGTGAGCTAAAGTTATGGTGC